>CAYYNJ010000096.1:8871-9824 GCA_964472775.1 uncultured Spirochaetaceae bacterium | reverse complement strand
GTTCCCGCCCGGTCTCTGCCGGGAGAGACTTTAGCTGTTCCGGCAGAGGCGGTTTGGTGCTGGAACGGCGCCGCCGGGCCCGAGCGGCCCCGGCTGATTCCCCTGGTTTTCAAGGCCCGGGAGGGGGGTACCTTCCTGCTTGGTTCACAGGTGATGGAAGCGGCCCTGGAGGCGGATCCCGGGACGGTTTACGTCCTGGAGGCTTCCGCCATGACCGGCCGGATAGGTATCGATCTCTCGACCCCCGGAACAGAAGAAGCCTCCCTTAAATGGAGCGCTTCGGATGTCCGTGAGGGTGGTTCGGTCATCGGTTTTACCGGGATTTCTACGGGAAGGTTGAGGTTTTGGGACGGAAACAGCCTGCCCACGGGCCGCAGGGTCAAGGTAAGGTTCAACGCCTATCCGCAAGGTGCGCTGATTGCCCTGGCGGAGGCGGATAATCTTACCCTTCCGGCGGGGGAGTCGGTGAAAATAGATACTGCCGGCGAAGAAAACCTGACCCTTCTTTTGTCCCCCGGGCTGGTGGCTTTCACCGACGGAACCGGGGAAGCCCTTGTAACCGCCGCGGCCCGGGACGATAACCGGACGGTTTCTTTCGCCGCCGCCGGGAGGGACATCTATCTGGTTAATACGGGCGCCCGGGACGGTTTTGCCCGGGTAGAGGCGGCTCCGGCTCCGGCGGTTCACACGCTGAAAGCCGGCGAACTTTTAGAGTTTTTGCCGGAGGAACCGGCGGCCCTGAAGGTTCTTCTTGAACCGGTGGGAAATACCCCCGGAGAGGTACTCATCTGGACCGATGCCCCGGGAAATTTATCGGAAACTTCCAGTAGCTTTTGTAAATAAATAATTTGATGATCGCCCCAATAACCAATGTTCGACCATGGATCTTCAGGATCAAGTATTTCCCAATCGATGCCATTTTTTGTTACCCTGTATGGATTATAACCATCAAC
>CAYYNJ010000096.1:2566-8861 GCA_964472775.1 uncultured Spirochaetaceae bacterium | reverse complement strand
GTACAGGCTTCCCTTCGTGGCGGGGGTCATGGAAATCACCGCTCCTCCGGGGCCCGTGGCGGTCTGGACCTCCGGGCCCGATGGTGCTGCTGCGGTTCCCGAATGGCTTCTCAAGTCCGGCGGCGGGGATGATCTTGTGACCGGCCAAAATCCCCTGCCAGATCGGGCGGTACGCCGCCGGTTCAGCCTGGAGGCGGAGAAATTCATCATCTTCAGCACCCTGAGCCGGGGGGTCAGTGTACTGTTTCCCGGGGGCGCCACGGCGGCGCCGGCGGTTTCCTTTGGATCCGGTGCGGAAAGGGATATTTACGCCCTGCTGCCGGCGGGGGATCACGAGCTCTTGACCCGGCCCCTGGCGGGGGAACAGCAGCGGTTTCCCCTTAGTTTCCAGGCCCTGGATCCGGTGGAGGTTTCGGAAGCCTTTCGGAGCGAGACCCTCTTTCTCCAGCCGAAGGAAAAGGCGGTTTTCCGGATAGATGTGACCGAAAAGGTGCCCGTGGGCATCGGGCTTGAGGCGGAGAGCGACCTGTATTCCGCGGTGCTCCTGGGGCCGGATCTTACGGTGCTGGCCCGGGGGCGGTATTTCTACCGCACCCTGGAACCGGGAACCGTGTACCTCCTGGTGGAGAACGGGGAAACCCCCATGAGGATAAGGCCGGTGGCGGCGGGCAACACCGGGAGCCGCCGGGGGGTTCCCGAATCGGTGATTGAAAGTTTTCGAGGGGAGTAGACAGTGAAAAATCGCATAGGTATTGGTATTCTTTTGGTTCTTTTCGGTCTTTCCAGCTTTCCCCTCCTGGCAGGGGATCCCACGGTGATGCCCTCGGATTTTTTAAGGTCCTGGGATCCGGTTACCCTGATTTTCGATACCCCCCAGGGTCCCCCGGGGGGAGGGCCGGCGGATAATCCCGGCGGCCTCTTTGTCATCGATCCGGCCCCGGCGGGAGAGTTCCGCTGGGTGGACCCGACGACCCTGCAGTTTCTACCCGCCGATCCCTGGCCCCCCCTGGAGCGCATCGTGGTCAGGTCCGGGGGGTGGGAACAGGTTCTCCGGACCCTCATGACCCCCCCGGTCCGGGTGTCTCCCCGGCCCGATTCCACCAATCTGAACCCCATAACCCGGATCGAGATGACCCTGGCCGAACCGGTGGATCCTGTGCGGCTGGCGGAGATGATGGAAATCACCTTGAGCCCCCTGCCGGGGCTGGAAAACCAGCCGGTCCGCCGGGTGGGATCCGACGGGTTTACCCTGCGGCTCACCGAGAGCCGTCCGGGGTCCTCGGAGGTGACGGTTTCCCTGGAGCTTGACGAGGCGATTCCCTACGGAGTCAGTGCGGAACTGGCCCTGCGCCTCACCGACGGGCCTGCCACCGATGCCCATGTGGCCCGGTACCGTTTTTCCACCCGGCCCCTCTTCAGCCTCACCGACATGGGGGGCGGCAGCTACCGGCTTCCCGTGGGGGCCGGCGGCAGCATCTACGGGGTGGACCGGGCGGTGATGATAAGCAACTCCAACATCCCCTTGTACCTGCAGTTTTCCGAATCCCTGGATGCCTTAAGCATGGAGGAGGTCCGCCGGCTGGTGAGCTTCGATCCGGCGGTGAGCAATCTGCGGTACGAGGTGCGGGGGAACCGGCTTTTTCTCTACATGAATACCGATTCCCAGACCCCCTACCGGATGATTATCAACCACGAACCGGTGCTTTCCGCCGCCGGGCGTGTTTTGGCCCCCTTCGGGCCGTCGGGTTTTTCCTTTTACTACCAGAGGCTGCCCAGTTATATCCGGTGGGACCGGGGCGATGCGGTGGTGGAGCGGTTCGGACCCAAGGTATTCCCCATGCAGGCCCGGGGGGTCTCCCAGGTGGATCTGAGAATCTACCGTATCGACCCCTTGGACCGCCGGTTCTGGCCCTTCGGCACCAACAGCCTCAGCATCGATGAAGAATCCCGGCCCCCCATGCCGGGGGAACCGGTGAATACCCGGGAGAGGGCGGTGAGAACCCTGGGCAGTCCCCAGGTAAGCACCATCATCCCCCTTCCGCTGGAAGAAAAAAGTCCCTCCGTCAGTTTCGGCCTCGACCTAGCCGCTTCCCTGAGGGCCGTGGACGGTGTTGATGCCCCGGGGACCTACCTGGCGGGATACCGGGCCCTGGGAAGCGACCCCAACCGTCATTACGTCCGGGTGGTGGTGACGGACCTGAATCTTACGGTGGTGGAGGAGGAACACCAGGTGGCCTTCTTTGTCACCTCCCTGTCCACGGGTGCCCCGGTCCAGGGGGCGGAGATTCTCGTGGAGGCCCAGGAGTCTAACCGGGAAGAGTATGTTTCGGTCATTCAGGGCACCACCGACGGAACCGGCCGGTTCATCTACCCCCATACGGCGGCCATCGACATGCCCCTGCGGCGTCTTGTGGTAACCAAAGATGACGACCAGGTGGTCTTCGACCCTGCCTCGCCGCCCCCCACCTTCCGTAACAACCACTGGTACGGCACCTCCAGCCGCTGGCTCAGCTGGCTGGGCCGGGATCCGGTGGTCCGGAGGGAGGCGGCGGTTTACCGGGGCTACCTGATCAGTGAAAGACCCATCTACCGGCCCGAAGAGAAGGTGCACCTTCTGGGCTACGTCAGGTCCCGTCAGGCCGGGGCCATCGGTTCCGATACCCGGGAGGTGGAACGGCGGGTGGACGTGAACGGTCCGGGAGGCAGAACCTGGACCTATCCGGCGGAACCCGACGGGTTCGGCCAGTTCACCCTGACTTTTGAGGAGGCGGATCTTCCCACCGGGGAGTATACCGCCCGGCTCTACGACAATTCCGGCGAAGGGACCCTGTCCCAGACAGCCTTCAAAATAGAAAGCTACCGGATTCCACGGTTCGAGGTGCAGCTTCACGGAGAAGAGAAGGTTCCCGTGGACGATCCCTTCGATCTGGAATTGACCGCCTCCTACTACGCCGGAGGCATGGTTTCCGGCCGGCCCGTCTCATGGCGGGTCACCGAGACGCCTTTTTACCCCCGTCCCGTGGGATTCGAGGGGTTTACCTTTTCCAGCTATCAGAGCATCAGCGGCGGTTACTCCGGCCGGTCCAGCGGCTTAAGCCGGCAAAATATGACCGATGATAACGGCCGGGCCGTGCTTACCGTGGATCCCGGGGCCCGGCAGAACCCCACGGCGGTCCGCTACCTGGTGGAGGGAACCGTGGAGGGGGCGGACGGCCAGAGGGTCACCGCCGTCAAAGCCGTACAGGCCCTGCCGCCCTTCAGCGTGGGCATCCGGCAGGAGAGGTTTATCCGGAACGTCCAGAAGCTGGAGCCCGAGGTGGTGATCCTGGATTTCAACGGGAAGCCCCTGGCGGGGAAGGACTATACCCTGAGGATCTACCAACGGCAGTGGCACTCCTATCTGGCGGAGTCGGATTTTGTCACCGGCGAGGCGGAGTACCGGTCCGACGTGGTGGATGAACTGATCCTTGAGGAGGAGCACCGCTCCGGTCCCGGACCCCGGCGCTTTGCCTTTGATATGGAAGAATCGGGGGTCTACATCATCGAGGTACTCTCCCGGGACGGCCTGGGCCGGCTGCAGTCGGTACAGGTAGATTCCTATATCCCGGGAACCTCTCCCGTTTCCTGGGAGAGGACCGAAGGCAATGTCTTCGAGACCACCACCGACAAGGACGCCTACAAACCCGGAGACACCGCCCGGATCCTTATCCAGAGCCCCTTCCAGGAAGCCCGGGCCCTGGCGGTGGTGGAGGGACCCGAAGAGGTCCGTTACGAATGGGTGGACATTAAAGGAGGCCAGGGCGTTTTCGAACTGCCCGTCCAGGCCCGCATGGTTCCCCGGCTGCCGGTGCATTTTCTTTTATTCCGGGGCCGGGTGCCGGGTACGGAAAACCGGTACGCCCCCGACTACGACCGGGGACGGCCCATGAGCCTGGCCAACACCACCTGGCTCGATGTACTGCCGGTGGAACATCAGCTGAACCTGGATCTGAAATATCCCCCCCGGAGCCTGCCGGGCAAGACGGTGACCATGGAAATCTTCCTGACCGACTCTGCCGGCCGGGGTGCCGACGGTCAGGTGGCCCTGTGGCTGGTGGACCGGGCGGTCTTGAGCCTGGCGGAAGAGAAGAAGATAGACCCCTTGGGTGCCTTCATCGATCCCGTGGAGGCCTCGGTGACCATCCGGGATACCCGGAATCAGGTGGTGGGCAACCTGCCGTACCGGGAAAATCCCGGCGGGGGAGGCTGGGACGAGAGCGCTTCCCGGGAGGCGGATCTTCTGGATAAAACCACCATCCGCCGGAACTTCAAGACCGTGCCGTACTATAATCCCCGGATCCCCGTGAAAAACGGAAAAGCCGTGGTGGAGATAGAACTTCCCGATAACCTCACCGATTTCGCCGTCCGGGCCGTGGCGGTTTCGGGATTCAGCCGTTTCGGCACCGCCACGGGGCTTCTTAGCATCAGGCTGCCGGTGATTGTCCAGACCGCCCTTCCCCGGTTTGTCCGGCCCGGCGACCAGTTCACCGCCGGCGGGCTGGCCCGGGTGGTGGAAGGCGAAGGCGGCCCGGTCCGCATTCAGGTGAAAACCGAAGGAATGACCCTGGACGGCGGCGGCACCGAACGGACCCGGATGGACCGGCTTGACCGGGGAGCCGCTTCCCGGCAGTATTTTGACTTTCTGGTGCCTCCGGCCCTGACGGACAACGAGGTAACCATCACCTTGGGGGCCGAAAGAGTCGCCGACGGCGCCTCCGACGCCTTCGAAGCGCGGCTACCGGTGAAAACCGGCGCAGAGGATGAACGGCGGACCCTGATCGTCCGGCCCGAACCGGGCGGTTCGGTGGATTTTCCCGTGGAGGGCCCTTTCAAGCCCGGAACCCTAAGGCAGAGTCTCACCGCCGCGGCCAACCGGAACAGCCTGTACCTCCTGGGGTCCCGGGCGTTTCTGGACGCCATGGAGCCCCAGACCACCGAGCAGTGGACGGGTAAACTGAAAACCGCCCTTCTGCTGAAGGATCTGCTTGACCAGGCCGGCAGCGGTGAGCCCGCTCCGGTGGACCAGCGGCAGTGGGAGGCCTACCTTTCCTACCTGAAAACCGTATCCACCCCCTCGGGGCTCTACGCCCAGTTTCCCGGGGGACGCGGCCTGGTTTCGGTCACCGCCTGGGTGCTGGATCTGCTGGTTCTGGCGGAGGAGGCGGGGCTGGAGACCCAAGGAGAGGTGAAGAACCGGATGGTCAGGACCCTCCAGGAGGCCCTGCGTTCAGATTTCTCATTTCTTATCTCCGGATATTCCTTTCAGGAGAGGGTGGAAGCCCTGTCGGCCCTGGGCCGGGCAGGGTATTTCGATCACTCCTACGGCCAGTCCCTGTTGACCGGGGCGCCGGGGCAAAATCTCTATGCCTCCGCCCTGCTGGCGGCCAGTTTTCTGGAGCAGGGACAGGGGAAAAACCGGCAGGTCCAGAGCCTGGTGGATTCCCTGAAGGATTCGGTGGTCTTCCGGTTGGAAGGGGGACGCAAGTACGTTTCCGGCCTGTCTTACCGCGCCTCGGTCTGGGGCGGGTACCTGATGACCAGCCAGACCAGAACCCTCTCGGCGGTCTTAAAGGTCCTGACCCTGGCGGATCCCGAAGATTCCGGCCTGGAACCGTTGAGCGATTATCTTCTGCGCCGGGGGGGTGGAAACGGATGGGGATCCACCGCCGATACGGTGGAAGCGGTGAGTGCCCTGTTGACCCTGGCCACCCGGGAGCAAACAGGCCCGGGCCCGGAGGGACGGTACTCCCTTTTCTTCGGCTCCCGGGAGGTGGTGTTTGACGCCCAGGGCCGGCTGTTTGCGGGCTACTCTTCGGATCTCCAGACCCCGGGCCGGGTGGTTCAGACCAGGCCCCAAGCCCCCGGGCCGTGGCTCTACATGACCGCCCGGTACCGGTCGGACATTCCTCTCTCTCAAAGGGAGGCCCGGAACAACGGTTTCGTGGTGAACCGGGAGTTTCAGATCGTCGAGGATGACCGGATCATAAAGAGGACCGAGGCGGCGGGAACCCTGGAGTTTCCCTCCGGTACGGTGCTGGAAGAGCATATCACCCTGTCCAATCCCGAAGACCGCCACTATGTGGCCCTCCGGGTGCCCCTGGCGGCGGGGTGTGAACCCCTGAATCCCAACCTCGATACCAGCGGGGCCGAGGCTGTCTCCCTGGGCTCCCTGACCCGTCCCCCCACCCATGTGCGTTATATGGATGACGAGGTGGTTTTCTACTACGAAGAGCTGCCTGAAGGAACCTATCATTTC
>CAYYNJ010000096.1:0-2535 GCA_964472775.1 uncultured Spirochaetaceae bacterium | reverse complement strand
TGCCCCCCGCCCGGGCCCGGGCCCTCTACGAGCCGGAAACGGAAGGCAATTCCCCCGGCGCCCTGGTTAAAATTTCCGGGGACTAGGAATGCCCCGAATCCGGCTCCGCTGGATAATCACGGCGGCCCTCGCAGCGGGGGCCGCCGGTCTTATCCTTCTGTTCTTTCTTCTCACCGCCGGCCGCCGGGAGCTGGTGCATCCCCCCCCCACACCGATCATCGAAGACCGGTACGGTACCTTTCTTACCGAAGGACAGGAAGAGTACGGCCGGCTGGGATTCTGGGATATGCCGGAGGTCCTGCCGGACCGGATGACCGCCGCCCTTTTGGCGGTGGAAGACCGCCGTTATTTCTCTCATCTAGGGGTGGATCTACGAGCCCTGGGGCGGGCCCTGGTGAATAACCTGTCGGGGAATCCCGTCCAGGGGGCCAGTACCATCGCCATGCAGGTGGCCCGGCTGCAGAATCCGGCGCCCCGTCGGGTGGGTAACAAGATAAGGGAGACCTTTACCGCCCTGGCCTTGACGGGCCGGTACGGCCGGGAGGGGGTGCTGCGGCATTACATGAAAATTGTCCCCCTGGGGCATCAGATCCACGGATTCGCCTACGCCTCCCGGCGCTACTTCCGCAAACCCGTGGAGGATCTCTCCTGGGCCGAGGCGGCCCTGTTGGCGGCCCTGCCGAAATCGCCCTCCCGGAACGACCTTTTCAGCCTGGGGGGGTTCCGTCAGGCCCGGCGGCGGGGATATATGATCCTGGATCTGCTTCGGGAGCAGGGTACCCTGGACGACCATGCCCATCAGACCGCCGTGGACCTGATGGGACGGATGACGCCCCCCCGAAAGGAAACCCGGCCTTTAGAGGCCATCCATTTTATCCAACGTCTTCTGGAACAGCCCGGGGTTTACCGGGACAACTATACCACCACCCTCCGGTCGAGCCTCGATTTGTCCCTGCAGCGCCGGGCCCTGACCCATCTGCACGACTTTATGGCCCGGAACGAAGGCTACGGCGCCGTCAACGCCGCCGTGGTGGTGGCGGACCGGAAGACCGGGGAAATTCTTGCCTACGCGGGGTCGGGGAATTACTTGGAGGCAGTATCATCGGGGGGGATCAACTACGCCCACACCCCTCGTTCCTCAGGGAGCATCCTCAAGCCCTTTCTCTTCGCCTACGGCCTCCACACGGGGGCCTATACCTCGGGAAGCGTCGTGGCGGACATCCCCCTGCACTGGATGGAACCCAAGGGCCAGTACATCGTCGACAATTTCGACCGTAAATTCCTGGGCCCCATCCTCTACGGGAACGCCCTGGCCAACAGCCGAAACATCACCGCCGTGAGGGTCTTAGACCGCCTGGGGCCGGCGGAGGTGTTCGACGTCTTTAGAGACCTGGGATTTCATGACGGCTCCCGGGACTGGGAGCACTACGGTTTCGCCTTGATCATCGGGGGTCTCTACGTGACCCTGGAAGATATCCTGCGGGGATACGGATACCTGGCCACCCCGGGGGAAGATTTCACCCTCAACTGGGTCCTCCCGGGACCGGAAGGGGAAAGGGCTGTCTGGGATGAGCGGGGTGTTTTGCCGGCGGGGATTCTTTCGGAAGACGCCCTGCGGCTGGTCGCCGGCTACCTGTCCGACCCGGTCCGGAGGCTTCCCTCCTTTCCCCGGCTCTCGGCCCTGGAGTTTCCCTTTCCCGTGGCGGTGAAGACGGGAACCTCCCAGGGATACCGGGACGCCTGGACCGTGGGATACAGCGATTCCTACATCATCGGGGCCTGGACCGGTCGGCCCGACAACCAGCGGATGAACCATGTGGGGGGATCGGTGGTGGCGGAGCTGGTTCATGCCCTTTTCCTCGATTTTCAGGGGGGAGATAAGGCGGGCTTTGAAACCGTACCCTTTCCGCCTCCCCGGGGGGCGGCGGCGGTGACGGTTTCCCCCTGGAGCGGAAAACTGGCCGGGGAAAATACCCCCGGAGCCCGGGTGGAGTACTTTATCCGGGGTACCGAACCAACCGAGTACTGTCAGGTCTTTCAGCCCTTTTCAGTACGCCGCGATACCGGCGCCCTCGCCGGGCCCGGGACGCCCCCCGATCAGGTGGCAATCAGGTACCTTCCGGTGCTGCCGCCGGAGTACGCCGCCTGGGCCCGGGACGAGGGCTATCTTCTCCCTCAGCCAGCGGCCCTTCCGGCGGGAACGGCGGAGGCGGCGGTAAGGTTCCCCCCCCGGGGGGCCCGTTTCATCATCGACCCCACCGTACCGCGGCGCTTCCAGAGCATCGCCTTAGAGGCGGTTATTTCCCCCCGGATATCAGAGGTGGTCTGGATCATCAACGGAGAAGAGTACGGCCGGGCCTCCTATCCCTACACCCTCCGGTGGCCCCTTCAGGAAGGGGAGTATCAGGTTCAGGTCCGGTTTCCCAACGCCCACGTGGAAAGCCCCCCGGTGACCTTCGAGGTGATTCGGTGAATCGGCAACCCGGCCGCATTTGTGGGCAGCTTAAAAGTTGCTGATTGGCCATTTCAGTTCTC
>CAYYNJ010000095.1:6493-9859 GCA_964472775.1 uncultured Spirochaetaceae bacterium | reverse complement strand
GAGCTGTCGACCCCGCTGTCGGTTGAGCACTTCGGCGGGCACCCCGGCGGCGCCGTCTTCCCCGGCAGGAGGGGCACTGGGCGCTTCGGGCGCTTCGAATGCTTCGGATGCGGGATTTCCTTCGGACCGGCCGGGTGCCGGGGGCTTTATGGTGACGGCGGCCCGGGCTTCCCCGCCCTGAAGGGGGGGTGTTTTTCCGTAGGCCTCTTTGGGAGCCTCCCCTGCGGTGTGGGCCGCCCCCGGGGCGGCGTCCCGGACTATCAGGCCGAAGGGGGTTTCCTTAAGGTGATGAAACCGCTCCCGGATAGTCCTCAGGGGTGCGGCGATTCCGGCGTCTTCGGCCCATTCCTTCATGGGCAGGGCGGCGGCGGTAAAAAGAGTCCGGGCCCGGGGATTCTGCTGCCCCTGAGCCCAGAGGTAAAGGCCGCTGCTTCCCAGAAAAAAGTAGAGACCTCCCCCCAGCATAAGGAGGGCAAAGAGTTGGGGAAAGGTCAGATATCGCCGGTCTTTCAAGGTCGGTCTCCCTGGTTAAAACTGAAAATAGATAAACGGCGCCACCCCCTGGGGGGAGAGAATCTGGAGTCCCAGAAACACTCCACCCAGCAGCGCCCCCTGGACCGGCCAGGGGAGCACTCCCGCGGCCCGGGAGACCTTATCGGCGAGTCCCGGGGGCAGAAAATGCAGGAGCATACCAAAAAACAATAACAACGTCAGAAAGGGGGTGAGGATCCCTTGAAATGCCGCCTCTCCCCCCAGGGCCCGGAAAAACTCTCCCGCCGCAGCTAGATCGGCGGAGCGGAAAAAGATCCAGCAGAAGGTAACGAAGTGGAAGACGAAAAAACCGCGGAAAAACCGGCCCGCCCGGGAGACCCGGGGTCTCTTTTTGATAAACCTCCGTTCCAGCCCCAGGGCGGTTCCGTGAAGGGCTCCCCAGAGGACAAAATTCCACGCCGCCCCGTGCCAGAGCCCCCCCAAGAGCATGGTGATCAGCAGGTTCCGGTAGGTTTTTCCCGAGCCTCCCCGGCTTCCTCCCAGGGGAATGTAGAGGTAGTCCCGGAGCCAGGTGGAGAGGGAGATGTGCCACCGTCTCCAGAAATCCTGGAAACTGTCGGCCCGGTAGGGCTGGTTGAAGTTTTCGGGGAAATGATACCCCAGCAGGGCGGCGGCGCCGATGGCGATATCGCTGTAGGCGGAAAAATCACAGAATATCTGGAAGGCGTAACCGTAGGCGGCGAAGAGAACCTCCAAGGGGCTGTAGCTCCGGGGGGTGAGAAAAACCGGGTCCACCAGAAGGACCGCCAGGTAATTGGCCATTACCACCTTTTTGAACAGTCCGATGAGGATCCGGGTCAGCCCCCAGGAGGCGGGGATGCGTTGAGGATCAGCGGGGTAGCTGAGCTGGGGAATGAATACCGACGCCCGGACGATGGGTCCCGCCACAAGCTGGGGGAAGAAGGCGATGTAGAGAAGGACGTCTCCCAGGGATCCGGAAGCCCCTATCTCATGGCGGTAGACATCCACCACGTAGCTCATGGCCTGGAAGGTGAAAAACGAAATTCCCACCGGGAGGATGATGTTCATGATAGGCAGGGGGGCGGTGCGGCCTAGAAGAAAAAAGAGATTGTTCACACTGTTCATGAAGAATCCGTAGTATTTGAAGAAAAATAGGATTCCCAGATCGATGATCACCGCCAGGACGAGCCAGAAGCGCCGATATCCCCGGTGGTCCGTCGAATCGATGGCCAGGGCCAGGATGTAGTTGATGAAGGAGCTGCCGAAAAGAAGGAAGGTGAACCGCCAGTCCCAAAATCCGTAGAAGAAGTAGCTTCCCAGAAGGAGGATCTTTTTCCTCGCCCCGGGAAAGGCGGCGAAACCCCAGGAAAGGGTAAAAAGAACGGCGAAGAAAAGAGCAAATTCGGGGGTGGGAAAGAGCATTTACACCGGCACCTCGGTCTTGGGAGCCGCCAGTACGCCCATGGCGAGCAGTCCGCCCCCCTGAATCAGGAGAAGAAAGACCCAGACCAGGTTGATCCCCCCCCACTGATAGAGAATCCCTCCGCCCAAAGATCCCGATGCCACCCCCATGGTCAGCACCGCTTCGTGGATGGCCATCCGTCTACCCCGGTTTACCGCCCCGGAACTGCCGTGGAAAATGCTGTTGTTATAGGAAGCGGCGTAGAGGAGTCCGAAGAGGAGGATGAACCCTCCTAAAATTCCCAGCCGGGAAGGCAGAAGAAGCACCGTCAAGACCAGGACGGTGGTAATCAGCTGCGCCCCTAAGATCCAGGACCGGCGAAAGTGCCACCCCGTGTGGCGGGCCAAGAGGGTGAAGCCTACCAGGGTCACAATCCCCCGGAGCAGCAGCAGGTTGCCCGCGGTCTGTTCTCCGTAGCCCAGGCTGTCTCTTATCTCCAGAGGAAGGATGTTCACCACCACGCCGTAAACCGCATAGGAGGAAAAAATTCCTATCCAGGAGGGAAATCGGAGGGGGGTGCTTTTATCCGTGCCGGCGGGGGATTCTTTTTTCGCCTTCAGGGTTTCCGCCGGTTTCATATCTGAAAGGATGAGACTTCCCAGAAAAAAGACCAGGGAAACCAGAACCAGGCTAGCCGCGGAGACCGCAAAAGGCCAAAGGGGGTTTACCGGGTAGAGCCACCCCGCCGCAAAGGGGCCCAGCAGGGCGCCGGTGCTCCAGGACTGGTTGAACTGTCCCAGGTTGCGGCCCAGCTCCCGGCCTTCCAGGCCGGTGCTGACCCAGCCCATCAGGGGGGGCCAGAAAAATCCCAGACTTCCCTGCAGGACCAGTAAGGCTGCCAGGGCCAAGGGGACCCGGGGGGCATGATAAAGCCCCAAAGAAAGGAGGGCTATCAAAAACGCCGCGGTGACCAGGGAACCGGCGGGGCGGATGCGCTCGTCCCAGCGGTGATAGAGGGTGCAGCCCAAAAAATAGGTGCCGTACCCCAGGGCGAAGAAGAGTCCGATCATCCCCGCTCCCAGGCCGAATTTATCCGCCAAGAAATAGACCAGGGCCAGGCCCAGCATGGTGAGGTTCAGGTTCATGATGAAGGCGCCGGCAAAAAGAAGGTGGTTTCTCCGCATGCTATTTTTATAGTCCTTTCGGGAAGTTTTGTACAGGCAAATCAGAAAACCCCAGCCGGGTCCAAAGCTCGGGGTCGGGAAGGGGCGCAGAGAAAGACACGGACTCCCCGGTACCCGGGTGGGGGAAGGATAACCCCGCCGCATGAAGGAAGAGGCGGCCGCAGCCACCTCAACTTATTTTTACGGGGTTATTAATACAACGTCTCTAGCTCATCACTTTGCGCATGAGGTTGATGGTCTCGATCAGGTCTGAGGAGAGCGCATCAT
>CAYYNJ010000095.1:4814-6483 GCA_964472775.1 uncultured Spirochaetaceae bacterium | reverse complement strand
GGTCGCCGTGGGAGCTGTCCCCCAGGAGGGGATATCCGGCGGCGGCAAAATGACGGCGTATTTGATGGTACCGGCCGCTGAGGGGCCGCACTTCCACCAGGCTGTAACGGGAGGTGGGGTAGGCGTTGTTGGGCAGGGGCAGTTCGACCCGGTGGAGCACCCGGTAGTCGGTGCGGGCTTCCTGGGGAAGCCTCTTGGGCCGGGAGAGGGGCGAGGTGAAGGATCCCTCTTCTAAAGGCCAGCCCCGTACCACCGCCCAGTAGGTCTTTTTCACCTTTCCTGCGGTAAAAGCATCCCCCAAAAACCGGGCGGTATCGGGGCGGAAGGCACAGAGCAGAATCCCCGAAGCGGGGCGGTCAAGCCGGTGGACCGGGGCGGGAGAGGGGTCGAATCTCTCCTTCAGAAGATCTACTAGGGTCACCGGATCCCGGCGGTCCCGGGAACGGTGAACCAAAAGATCCGGGGGTTTATTTACCAGGGCTAGGAGGTTGTCGAGGTAAAGAATTTCCAAGGTCAAGGCAACACCGAAGCAGGTTATGTCGAGGGCCATGACGGTGATATCGTCTTCCCGGTACCGGCCCGAGGCGTCACAGAGCTCCTCCATCTCTTGGGTGAGCCGCTGTACCATCTCTTTCAGGGGCATCTTAGCGTGTTCGGCTAAGCTCTCGGCGAGCCGGCCGACCCCCGCCAGGGGTTCGTCACCGATTCCCTCGATGAAGCCGTCGGTATACATAAGGATCCGGTCCCCCGGTTCAAGGTTCACCGTTCCTGTGGGGTAGGGGATCTCTGCCTTAATGGTCCCCAGGGGGAGTCCGCCCTGGGAGAGCTTTTCCACCCGGGCTTCCTTGGCATGGTAGATCAAGGTGGGGGGGTGGCCGGCGTTGGCAAAGGAGAACCGGTGGTTTTCATGGCTCAGCAGGCCGTAGAAGCCGGAGGTGTAGAGTTCTCCTAATTTTCCGTAAACCGCATTGTTCAGAACCTGAAGAAGGGCTCCGGGTGATTCAGAGGCCTTATGATTTTCCCGAAAAAGTTCTCTGAACAGAACTTCCGTCATCACCGCCGAGGTTCCGGTGATGCCGGTGTCGCCTATAAAAAAACCCACATCCTTTTCTCTTCGTTCCACAAAATCGTAAAAATCTCCCCCCGCAACGTGGCGGGGCTGATAGAAAACGTGGGCTTTAAAGAGGGCAGAAGGGGGCGGTGAGGGCGTAAGAAAATGGGCTTGAATGGACCGGGCCAGGTTCAATTCCGCCTCGGGGATGGTGGGTCCCGGTTTGCGTTGAACCGGGGATCTTTGGCTGGCCCTGATGGTCTCCGCTAGTTTCTGGTTTTGTTCGAGAAGCTGCAGCTGGGTTTTTATCCGCAGCAGAAGGATGGGGATGCTGATCGGTTTCGTGATGTAGTCCACCGCCCCCAAAGCCAGGCCCCGGGTCTCTTCCATCTCTTCTGTGAGGGCCGTAAGAAAGATGATGGGAATAGTTCGGGTTTTCTCATCCGCCTTGAGCCGCCGGCACACCTCGTATCCGTCCATACCGGGCATGAGGACATCCAGGAGGATCAGATCGGGTCTGATGCCGCCTACCACCGCCAGGGCCTCTTCTCCGCTTTTAAAGAGGGTAACTTCGTATTCCTCCCTGAGAGACCCGGACAGGATCTTGAGAGTGAGAGC
>CAYYNJ010000095.1:0-4706 GCA_964472775.1 uncultured Spirochaetaceae bacterium | reverse complement strand
TGGGCCAGCTCATCCCCCGGGGCTAAGGTCCGCTGTACCTCGTTGGGAAAGAGGTAGTTGTCGCAGATGGTCTTGTGAACCAAGCCTCCGACCCCGGTGGTTTTGACCTCGAAGGGGACGTAGTCGTTGATCAGGGATCCAAAACGTTCGATATTCATGTACTGCTGCCGGGTAACGATTTCATAGAGGGTGTCTTTATCCAACCCCTTCAGGGGTATCGATTCGAATCCTCCGCTGCTCTTCTGAATCTTTTGGAAGTAGCCCAGGAGCCCCTTTTTCCGGTCTTCCGAAATGACCGACCATACCGCATGATTCGAGGTAAAGGGAGAAAGAATCCTCCTCATCTCACCGAACTGAAAGAGAAGGCGGTGTTCTTTGTAGAAGGCCACCTGATTTTTAATCACCTTTTCATCGAAGTGGGAAAGCTTCGTCAGGTCCAGTTCATATCCCAGGACTCCGAAGGCGGCAATGTTGAACCGGGATTCCACTCCGTTGCTTCGGAGCACCTGATGGGACGGGTTGGATCCCACATGGGCTCCCAGGGTGGAGGGCGGGTAGAGGAGGGAGGATCCGTACTGGATGTGGGCCCGTTCCCCCGGATCGGTGTTGTCGCTGGCCCAGGTCTGGGGCATGTAGTATAGCATTCCCAGGTCGTACCGGTTGCCGCCGCTGGCGCAGCTTTCAAAGAGCACCTTCGGGTGAGCCTCGGTAAGCCGCTCCAGAAGGCCGTAGAGGCCCAGGTAGTGGCGGTGGCTCTGTTCCCGCTGTTTGTCCTGACCTAGATGGGGGGAGTGAAGATCTGAAACGCTGCGGTTCATGTCCCATTTCACGTAGGCTGCGCCGCTCTCTTCGATGACCCGGTGGATTTCTTCGTATAGATACTCGGTCACTTCCGGGTTGGACAGATCCAGGATGAGCTGATTTCTTCCCAGGGACGGGGCCCTTTGGGGAAGCTGGATGGCCCATTCGGGATGGGCCCTGTAGAGATCGCTGTCGGGAGAAACCATCTCCGGTTCTACCCAGATGCCGAAATCGAGCCCCAGGGCCCGCACCTTCTTCGCCAGGGTTTTAAGACCTCCGGGGAGTTTTTTCGCATCCGCCTGCCAATCTCCCAGGGAGGTGGTGTCGTCGTTCCTTCCCTTAAACCAGCCGTCGTCCAGGACGAAGAGCTCCATCCCCAGGGCCTTTCCCGCCCGGGCCAGTTTGAGTAGTTTGGCCTGGTCGAATTTGAAGTACATGGCCTCCCAGCTGTTGAAAAGCAAGGGTCTCTCCCGGAACTGCCAGTACGGGGGCACCAGGTTTCGGTTGATGCCCCGGTGAAAGTTCCGGCTCATGCCGTTAAGGCCCCGGTGAGAAAAGGTCATCACCGCCTCGGGGGTTTGGAATACTTCCCCCGAATCTAGGGTCCAGGCGAAATCGAAGGGGCTGATGCCCATCTGAACTCGGCATAGGTCGAAGGCGTTCACCTCAACCTGACCCAGATGGTTTCCCGAATAAACCAGGGAAAAGCCGTAGCAGTTCCCCCCCTCTTCACCCGCCTCGGGGTCCGCCAGGGCCAGGAAGGGGTTGTGGTCCGCCCCGGAGGCCAGCCTGGACGATCCGATGGAGAACTTTCCCTTTCCCAGGGGGAGGCGCTGGATCTGCTTTTCTCTGATCCAGTGACCCTCCAGGCTGATCACATCGAACCGGGAGGCGGTGAAATCGAGGTTGAAGCTCATAACCTTGTCGATCACCACCGGCGAGGGCCCCCGGTTCTCCACCCGGAGGCTCCGGGTGATCAGGTTGGATTCTTCAAAGGCCGAATAGACCAGGTGGATCCGCAGCCGGGCTTCGGCATCCTCAAGGATAACCGTCAGGGTCTGGCAGGGGGTGTCTCCGGAAAAGAAGTGCGGCAGCCCTTCCAGGGCCGGTTTGCCCTCTTCCAGAAAGTGGGAGTGATAGATGAAGTCGGTGACCCGGGTGCCGTCGGCCAGGGAAAGGTGGAGGGAAGGGTCGCGGTAATCTCCCTTTCCGTAGGTGGAAGCCTCCAGGGGAACCGTGAAGAGGTTGAACGTCCCCGTTCCGGTGCTGTACCGGGTCTCCAGTCCCACATTGCCCAGGAAACGCTGTTCCAGGCTTGTGTAGCCCTCCCTCTGAGCGATCCGGCGGCCGTAGTGGAGCAGGGAGAGGTGCCCCGAGGGGAGCACCTTCATGGTGTAGCTGGTTTCTCCCGTCTGAAGGTGGAATGTGAGATCGTCGGTAATCTGGATCATGGGGCCTCCCGGGTCAGGTGTTCTTTAGGTTATAGTAGAGACAACCCGGGGCCGTGTCAAATCGGATTATTTCCCCCGGCGTTTCTTGATGTCCTCCTGGAGATGGCTCATCAGGTGGCGGTACCGCTCTTCGATGTACTGCCGTTTGGTTTTCAAGGTCTGGGTCAACTCTTTTCCCACCGAGAAGTCGTTACGCACCGCCAGGATCTTGGTGACAAACTCAAAGGGTTTGAAGCCGTGCTCCTTGGAGACGTAGCTGTTCACCTCTTTCATCAGAACCTCTAGGATTCCTTCGTGGGTGATGGCCTTGTCTCCCTCAAGCGCCACGTCTCCGGGGCTGAGTTTCAACTCCGCCGCCAGCCGCATCAGCTCTTCTTCGTTCACCGCCACGATGGCGGAGAGGGTTTTTCGATCCTGGCCCACCACCACGGCATGGTCTATGTAGACGCTCTCTTTCATTTTTTCTTCAATCACTTCGGGTTCGACATTTTCTCCCCCCATGAGGACGATGGTGTCTTTGATCCGGCCCACCACGATGATCTCGCCGTTTTCCGAGCGGACCGCCAGGTCTCCGGTGTTGAGCCATCCGTCGGGGGAGAGAACTTTTTCGGTGGCTTCGGGGTTTTTATAATACCCCAGCATGACCTGAGGGCCCCGGACAAAGATGGTCCCTTTTTCGCCCACCGCCGCCTCGGAGCCGTCTTCCCGGCGCACCTGGACTTCGGTATTGTCGAAGGGGATGCCGGTGGTGCCGAAGGTATTGCACACCACGGTCCGGCTCAGGATTCCCGGGGCGCATTCGGTCATGCCGTAGGCGTTGACCACGGTGATCCCCAGGGTGTTGAAATGCTCATCCAAATATTTCGGAAGCGCCCCCGCCCCCGAGGTGGCTACCCTGAGCCGGCCTCCCACCTTTTCTTTGACGGGCTTGAACAGCTTAACCGCCATTTTATGGCCGGGATAGAGAAACCCGCGCCGGAGGGAATGGAACAGCCGGGCGAATCCTTTTTTCAGGGCCGACCGCTCTTTAAGGGAGATATAGCCTCCCTTGACGTAAAGGTCGGAGTTTAAAAAGGCCGTGTTAATGCGGATGAAGAAGAACAGAATAGCCCTCTTGGCGGGAGGCAGCTGGCTGAGGGCCTTGATAAGCTTCTGGTAGATTGATTCCCAGATTCGGGGGACCGTTATGAGTACCTCCGGTTTTTCCGCCGCCAGGTCTGCGGCGAACCGTTTGGCCGACGAATAGACAATGGTCATGGCGGTGGAGGCGGCGCAGTATTCGAAGGCCCGTTCGTAGACGTGCCAGGAGGGAAGCATCACCACCGAGGTCTCCGCCGCCGCGGGGTCAATCTCCAGCCTCGGGGTATTGGCGTGGACATTCTGCAGGAAGTTGGCGTGGGTGAGCATGACCCCCTTGGGGTTGCCCGTGGTTCCCGAGGTGTACACGATGGTTAGGAGGTCCTCCGGGCCGATCTGACCGGAGAGCCGTGAAAGAAGGTCCGGGTCGGCCGCCGCGGTTCCCGTTTCGATAACCTCCCGGTAATAATGGAGCTTCCCTTTTAGTACCGGGGGGACGGTGAAATCGGGGTCCTCATCTACGAGGAAGAGCTGCTCGCACTGGTCCCAGTCATGGGGCTGGAATTTTTCTAAAAGCTCGTTTAACTGTCCGGTGTTTTCCAGGATCATGAACCGGGAATCGGAGTGACGGAAGATGAACTGTACCTCCGCCGGGGTGGTGTCGGATCCCCGGGGGACCGACACGGCTCCCAGAGCCATGAGGGCAAAATCGGTGGCGATCCATTCAAACCGGTTATTAACAAAAAATCCGACGTGATCTTGGCGGGATACGCCGAACCGGGCCAGCCCGGCGGCCAGGGCTTCGATGGTCTGCCGCAGCTGTCGGTAGGTTTTTGTCTCCGACTCCTTGGCCTTGATTATTTTGTGAGAGACTCGGTCGGGATAGGCGGCGGTGGTCTGCAGGGCTATATCCAAAATATTGGCGTACATAATCGCTCCTTACAAGTTTGGCTGGGGGCACACTTTCGGGAAGGCTAATAGATAAAATTACCAGGTTTGTGGGAATATAACAACGATCAACCGAGCCGTCGTGGTCAATAATCGGCCATGGGACGACAAGAACCCGGGGTTCCCCCGGCGGTATGTAAATGGCTGTAAAAAATGCTAGAAATTCAGTTCAAGCCCCAGGGTGATGGTCTGGCCTCCCCGCCAAGCCAAGGTGGTCTGGGTTTTTCCGGCTTTGAATCTTAATCCTCCCTGGAAGAGCCAGCCGCCGCCGTAATCGGGATGCCGGAGCCCTTCGGGGATGATGTAGTTAACCTCCCCGATCAAGCCGAAGGCATCACCCAAAAGGGAGAAGAGGGGATACATGCTGATTCCTCTTTCTGATTTCTTCGCAGGTTAGCATTTGTGACCTCTGGTTCTTTATTGGATTTT
>CAYYNJ010000094.1:0-9873 GCA_964472775.1 uncultured Spirochaetaceae bacterium | reverse complement strand
TCAGCCTGCCCCTCACCGCCCTGGAAGATCTTGAGGAGCTGGGAATAACCTCCCCCTTTCACCGGGGTCTTTGCGAGATCGTTAACCGGCACCGAGGACTCTGGAGCGGCGAGGCGGAAGAGTATCTGCTGGCCCACGCCCCGGGTTTGTAAACAAGGAAGGTGAGCTATGATTCTGACCCTCGGACTCAGTCCGGCCATTCAAAAAACCATCTCGTTCTCCCGGCTCATCCCGGGGGAGGTAAACCGAGCCCGGGAATATCTTCTGGACGCCTCGGGGAAGAGCATCAACGTGAGCCGGGTCCTCCGCCAGGCGGGAGAAGAGGTAACAGCCCTGGTTCCCGTGGGAACCGAAAATTCGAACCTCTTTAGGAACCTGTGCCGGCGGGACGGCCTCGTTCTGGCGGAGGTTCCCACCCGGGGCCGGGTCAGGAAATGCTACACCCTGCTGGACCTAGAAACGGGAGAGGCCACGGAGTTGGTGGTGAACGAACCGGAACCGGTCCTCCCGGCGGAAGAGGAGGCCTTGAAGGAGCAGTATCTGACTCTGCTTAACGAAGGCATCCAGGCGGTGGCCCTTTCGGGAAGCCGCCTGCCGGGATTTTCCGAAGATCTGATTCCTTTTCTGGTCCGGGAGGCCCGGAAACGGAATTTGCTTTTCTTCGCAGACTACCGGGGTGAAGACCTGCGGAACTCCTTTCAGTCCGAAGATATCAAACCGGACTATGTGAAAATCAACGCCGGCGAATTTGACCAAACCTTTCCCGAGTACACCCATTCCAACCTGGGAGACCGGATCGCCCGGGCTTCGGAGGAGTTCCGCTGCGCCTTCATTATCACCCGGGGGGCCGATTCGACCCTCTACGCCGAGGGCGGTGTAAAGGGGGAAATGGAATCCCTGCCGGTGAAGGCGGTGAATCCCATCGGCTGCGGCGATGCCTTCACGGCGGGACTGATTCACGGAATTACCCGCCAGAATACCCTCAGGGAATCGGTGGAATGGGGCCGGGAGTTCGCCTCCCGGAACGCCCTGAGCCGCCGTCCCGGCTGGATAAAGGAAACAGAGAACCATGATTAAAGACAGCTTTACCATAGAAAACCCCACGGGTCTCCACACCCGGCCTGCCAAAAAAGTGGTGGACCAAGCAAAGAAGTTTGAATCGGAAATAACCGTATTCTTCAACGGCAAGGAAGCCAATCTCAAGAGCCTTCTAAAATTGATGAAACTGGGGATTTCCCGGGGACACACCATCGAGATTCAGTGCGACGGCCCCGATGAAGAAGAGGCTCTGACCAAAATCAGATCGTTCATTCTTTCCCTGGAGGAGTAAAATGAAAGCCATCCCCCTATCCGCCGGTCTGGCCCTGGGAACCGTATTTCTTCATAAGGACCGGGAACAGGAATACCGGCGCTCCATCTGTCCCGGGGAAGTGGAATCTGAAATCTCCCGGTTCCGCTCGGGTCGGAACCGGGCGGCTGCATCCCTGGAGAAATTGATCGAGAAGGTCCGCCGGGAGGTGGGTGATTCGGAGGCGGAGATCTTTGAAGGACATTTAGAAATTCTCACCTCCGAAGACTTAGAGGAAGAGGTGGTGGAGAGAATCACCTCAAGTCTGGTGGGGGCGGAGCAGGCGGTAATGGACTTTGCCGAGGAAAACGCCGCCGAGATGGAAGAACTGGAAAGCGAATATTTCCGGGAAAGGGGCCAGGATTTCCGGGACATAGGCACTCAGCTTGCCGCAGCGGTGGCGGGAAAACAGACCGAAACCGCCCCGCTTCCCTCCGATGCGGTGGTGGCGGCGGAGGAACTTACCCCCTCCCAGACCGCTCATCTGGATCTCTCCCGGGTCCGGGGGTTTATTATCCGCCGGGGAGGACGAAACTCCCATGCCGCCATCATGGCCCGGTCCCTGGAGATTCCCGCGGTGATTTTAGAGGACCAGGGAGATTTCACCTCCCTGGAACCGGGGGAAGAAATCTTTCTCAACGGTTACAGCGGGGAAGTGATCCTCCGTCCCTCCCGGGAGGAAAAGAAGGTCATCGCCGCCAGTCTGGAAAAAGAAGAGGAAAAGCGGAAGGATCTGCTGACCTACGCCGAACTGCCCGCCGAAACGGTGGACCACCAGAGGGTCAAACTCTACGCCAACGTGGGGGGAGAACACGATTTTGCCATGGCAGCCCGGTACAACGCCGACGGTATCGGCCTTTTCCGCACCGAATTCCTTTTTATGGAATCCTCCGGATTCCCCGGCCTGGAAAGGCAGATATCCGCCTACGCCGGCGCTTCCCGGGCTCTCCAGGGCCGGGAGGTGATCATCCGCCTCCTGGATACGGGGGCGGACAAACCCCTGCCCTACTGGCCTCTGGCCCAAGAGGAAAACCCCTTTTTAGGCATCCGGGGGATCCGGCTGCTGCTCCAGAAAGAGGAGGTGCTGCGAACCCAGATCCAGGCCCTCTTAAAAGCTTCCGCCACGGGCCCTCTGGGGATGATGATACCCATGGTGGGGTCGCTGCGGGTCATCGACCGGGTCCGGGAACTCCTGGAAGAGGAAAAAGCGGCCCTGAATATCCCGGGGGACAACCTGAAAATGGGGGTGATGATCGAAACCCCCGCGGCGGTGTTCCTGATAGAAGAGATTCTAGACCTGGTGGATTTTGTCAGCGTGGGAACCAACGACCTCACCCAGTATACCCTGGCGGTGGATCGAGGGAACCCTGCCCTGGCGGATTACTACGAAGAGTTTCACCCAGCGGTGGTCCGGTCCCTGGCCATGGTGGCCCGGGGATGCCGGAAAAAAGGAAAGCCCAGCGGCATCTGCGGCGAAATGGGGGGCAGCCTGCTGGCCCTCCCACTGCTGGTGGGGCTGGGAATCGATGAGCTGAGCATGTCCTCCTCCAAACTGCTGGAGGCGAAAAAGCTCATCCGCCGGCTGGACCACAAAGAAGCCCGGGACCTGGCGGAAGAGCTGGTGCTGCTTCCCACCGCCGGACAGATTAAAGACCGGTTAACCTCGTTCTGCCGGGAACGGAACCTGCTGCCGTGAAAGAACGGCACCAGAAGATGGTGAGGCTGCTTCTGACCCTGGAGGGAACCATGCGGATCGATGATCTGGCACGGCTCTACTCGGTGGGAAGCCGCACCATCTCCCGGGATCTGGACTATCTGGAAAAATGGCTCGCCCTGCGAGGGGCTTTTCTGGAACGGAAAACCAATAGAGGTATCCGGGTACTCACCTACGGAAAACCCATCACCGAAATTCTCGATTCCGAGGTTTCCGCCGAATCGTTTTTCCGGGATCTGGAAGCCCCGCAGAGGCAGAACTGCATCGGCCTCTACCTTCTCTACAACACCCGGGAGATGAAAATCTCCGAGATTGCCCGGACATTTTTTGTCAGCGACACCTCGGTATGGAACGACCTGGCCCAACTGGAACAGTACTTCAACAGCCGGGGCATCACCTTAGAACGACGCAAGGGGGTGGGAATCCGGATTTTGGGAGATGAGGGATCCTTGAGACTCGCCTTTTTGAGCCTCCTGACCCGGACCTTCACTACTAAGGCCATCATTCCTTATCTCTTCCTCGTTCCCTCCCACCGGGAACCTTCCCGGGAAGTAAAAAACCTGGAACATCTGATGGAAAACCTCCGGATCAAGGGAGACCACCGCACCCTCTTTGGGCTCATCCGGCTGGCGGAGGAGTATCTGGATTTGCAGTTCACCCTGGCGGGGGAATCGCTGCTTTACTTTTACCTGCTTCTCTCCGCCCACCGGATCCATGCGGGAGAGTTAATCACCCTGGCACCGGAAGAGGCATGTATGGAAAGGTACCGAGAGGTGGCGGCGATGATCCTGCCGAAGCTTACTTCCCGCACCTTTTCCGGGGAACTGCCCGCCGCCGAGACGGCCCAGCTGGGATTATTGCTGGAGGTGCTGGAATTAGGGGATATCGGCAGGGAAAATTACCTCCGGATTAACCCCTTCCTGCCCCCGTCTTTTCACGACTTCACCCAGCGGCTCCTTTCCCGGCTGGGGGTTTTAGAGTATCAATTTTTCTACCGGGACACCGACTTCATTCAAACCATTACGGCGGCGCTGTTCGCCCTGGTGGTAAGGATAAAATGCCGGATCCCCCATTGGTACGATCAATGGGAGCCCCTGGAGCGGGAAAACAGAGAAACGGGGCTTACCGAAGAGGCCCTGGGAACCATGCTGAAGGAGGAATTCGGCATAAGTCCCGGGAAGAGAGACCTAAGGTATCTGATACTCCACTTCAAAGCCGCCGCCCTCCGGAGCCGTCAGGTAGGCCGGAATAAGCTGCGCTGTATCATCTGCTGCTTTGAGGGAATCGGTCTTGCCTCTTACCTCTTCTCGGTGATCTCCCGGGAGATTCCCGGCATCGAAGTGGTGGAGGCCACGGCGGCCTATAAATTCAACCAGGAATATCTGGACTTAAACAGAATCGATATGGTGCTTTCCACATTCCCCATTCCGGAACTCAAAACCCCGGTCATCATCATGGAGCTTCCCTTAAAAAGAGAAGAAATAGAAAACGCCATTAACGGGCAACTTTCCCGGCTGGCCCAAACTCCCCGCCCCGCCCCCCCGGTCACCGCCCCGGCAGAAGGGGACCACAAAATAACCGTAGACGGAATTCTAGATTTCATCAGCCATTTCGAGGTAATCCCCCGGGACAAACCGCAGCCGCTGAAACAGACCATCCATACCGTGGCGGTCAAGGTGGGGGACGATAAGAAACACAGCGCTCAGATCGAAAAAGCCCTACTGCGCCGGGAAGCCCTGGGCAGCCTCTTCATCGAAGAGTTCAGCATCCGGATTGTGCATGGGAAAACGGCGGGAGTGGCTAACCCCAGGGGCGGGGTGGTTCACAGGGTAAGGGATAATCAGGAGGAGGTTTCGGAGGAGCTTGTGGTTTACCTTCTGGCCCCCGACCCTTGTCCCGAGGAGGACCGAAAGCTCCTTTCAGCCTTTTCTGTGGCGGTTTTAGAAAACCCTCTCCTCCGTTCCGCCCTGGCAGAGGGAGACCGCGAAAGAATCAGGAAAACCCTTCTCGACGTATATCATTGGCTTTTATAAACCTTAAACCCCAGTCTTCCCATCACGGAAACCGAAGCCTTCCCGCCCCTCCGCCGCCGAAAAGGGCTTTTTTTATTGACTTGAAGAGCTCCATCTGATTAGATTGGTTTTAGTAACCGTACCATTTCACAGCCCAACAATAACAATACGGAGTTACCATGCGAATTGCCATATTTTCCGATTCCTACCATCCCCAGGTCAACGGGGTGGTTACTTCCATCGTCAATCTTTCGGAAAATCTGGCGGACCGGGGGCATCAGGTGTTCATCATAGCTCCCAAGTACTGGGGGCTGAAAGAAAACAATCACCCCGGTATTGAGATTATCCGGATCACCTCGGTGGCGGCGGCATTTTACGACGGATTCCGCTGGACCGTTCCCTTCAGCCTCCAAGTCTACCGCCAACTGAAGAAAAAGAACATTGATATTGTCCACTTCATGACCCCCAGTATCGTGGCTCTCTTCGGCATCAAATTCGCCCGGCTCCAGAAACTCCCGGTGGTGGGAACCTACCACACCTTCATCTCCGACCCGCTCTACTTCAAGCACCTCTTCAAAGGCCCCATTACCATCACCCCGGAAACCATCTGGAAATTCACCAATCTATTCTACAACAGTGCCGACTTCGTCTCCGCCCCCACCAAGGAGGCGGTGCGGATCATCCAGGAGAACGGCGGGGAAACCCCCATGGAAGCCATCTCCAACGGTATCGATACATCCCTTTTCGACAACTCCCACTGGCAGGAGTTTAAGACCAAATACCGGCTAGGAGAACAGGTGATTCTCTTCATCGGCCGGATGGCCCACGAGAAGAGTATTCCCGTTCTAATGGATGCCTTCTCTCAAATAAGCACCAGCCTGCCCGATGCCCAGCTCCTGCTTGTGGGAGACGGTCCCCAGCTTGAGGAATTCTCCGATTATGCCGGAAAACTTCCCGGAGGAGAGCGGATTATCTTCACCGGTTCCATCCCCTATAAGGAACTGATCAAATCGGGGGTGTTTCAGTGCGCCGCCCTCTTCGCCACCCCCTCGGAAACCGAGACCCAGGGGATCACCCTGCTGGAAGCCCAGGCGAACGGACTGGCCACCGTGGGGGTCAACAAGGGGGGGGTGATCGATCTGATCGAAGACGGGGTTAACGGCTTCCTGGTTCCCCCGGGAGATTCGGACGCCCTGGCTCGGAAAATATCCGCCATCATCAGCGATATGGAACTACGGAAAAGCCTGGGGAAGCACGCCGTCACCATGGTGGAGGTACATCAGATGAAGTACGTGGTGGACCGCTGGGAGGCGGTGTATACCGACCTGGTGGCGAGAAACCGAAGCGGTGAACTGATACGGCCCGAGTATCTGCGGCTTCGAAAGCTTCTGATGGTTTTACGGGCCCTCAAACTTAATTACCGCTACCTCTGGGATAAATGGCACCGGGGAGTTTGGCCGAAACTCCGTTCCTGATCATAGATTTCCCCGCCCCCCCAAGATTCCTTTTCTAACACCCGCACCGCCATCAGTTTTCTCTTGACAGGAAAACCTACCCGGGGTATGTTTTCTTTACATAACATACCTACGGTAGGTATTTTTTGGAGCCGTTTATGAATGACACAAAAGAAAAGATCATCCGCCAGGCGTTGGTATACTTCAACAGCCACGATTATGAGAGGGCCTCACTCAATGATATTGCCGGGACCCTGGGAATAACCAAAGGAGCCATCTACCACTATTTCGGCAGCAAGGACGATCTCTTCCGGGAAACCGTTTTATTTACCCTGGAACAGCTGGAGGGACAGTTTCAGAGTCTCACCCGAAGACCCGAGGGGATCCCATTCCGGGAGGTCTTACAAACCTGGTTCAGCTTTGAGGAAATGGGCGCCGCCCTTAAGGAATCCACGGGAATCGATATCTTTAAGGATTATGAAAACAGCATCTACATGATCTTTACCGCCGTCAGAAAATTTCCGGAAATCCGTGAAAAAATTGGTTCCATCTATTCTTCCCTTCTAAAAAACCTGGATCTCATGCTGAAAGACGCCCGGGAGAAGGGAGAACTCCACCGGAATACGGACACCGAAGCCCTGGCCTTCGAGCTCACCGCCTACGGAGAGGGAGCCATGCTTTTGGGCGGTTTTATATCTACCCTGCCCCTGGGGCAGTTGAGCAAAAGAAATTTTGAGGATCTTTGGCACCGGGTGAAGCCGTAAAACCGGCTTTGAAGAGGATCCCGGCCTTGGTGTTTCGCACCGTGGATAAAGTAAGGGGATAATTCAGATTATTCCAAGAAGACCCGCATCCTTAAGGGCCTCATTGGTAAGGAGTCAAGCGATGAATGGAAAAACAAGCCTCCGGGAGCGTCTGCTGGAAAAGTGGGGAGGCTGGGCCGCCCGCCACTGGGGCAAAGCCCTGCTGTTTGGTTTGGCGATCACCCTGATCATGACCGTGGGGATCCTCTTCCTGAGCCTGGAAATGACCTTCTTCTCCATCATGCCCGGAAGCTCCTCCCAGGTGCGGGATCTGAAAAAGATAATGGCCGACTTTCCCCTGGCTTCGGGAATCACCCTAGTGGTGGACGGGCGCGAGATCACCGATTCCGCCGAGGCGGAAACCCGGGTCAAGGCTGCGGTGGATGCCCTGGAGGCCGAGTTCCGAACTGAATCTTTTAAACCCTGGGTTACCCGGGTAAACGGCCGGATAGACCGGGAGTTCTTCAGCACCCACGGCCTTATCCTGACCGAAGCTAAGAATATCCGTCGATTCACCGATCTTTACCGAGATCTGAATCTGACTCCCCTGGTGGCCCATCTCAATGATGATTTTGAGCGGGAATATTCGGGGCAGGAAGATAACCTGGCGGATCAGGAAGACACCGCCCTCTCCCTTTTCCGGGGGCTGGAGGAACTTATCATCCTGATATCAGAAGCCGCCGGGGGGGTCCCGGCGGAATCTCTTGCCCTTGGGGAAGTCCTTGATACCTACCTTCTGGGGGATCCCTACATCCTCAGCCGGGACAACAAGATGGCCCTGGTGATTATCCAGCCCACTTTCACCATGGAAGACATGGGATCCATGGTAAAGGGAGTCACCGCCCTAGAAAAAGCAGCCAAAGAAATAGCCCGGGAATATGGACTTAAGGCGGGGTTAACCGGTCTTACCGTGGTGGGCCGGGACGAGATGGTCACCAGCGAACAGGGGCTGGCGGGTTCGATGCTGATAGCCCTCATCCTCATCCTGATGATCATGATCCTGTCGTTCCGGATGTTCTCGGTACCCTGGATATCGGGGATTCCCCTAGTCATCGGCGTATACTGGGCGTTGGGGCTCACGGGTTTCACCATTCATAGACTCAACATCATGACCGCCATGTACATGGTGGCCCTGGTGGGTCTGGGGATCGACTACGCCATCCATCTATTAACCACCTACGTGCAGGAGAGGGCCGGAGGTTCTGATTTCCACCAAGCCGTGGAGGCGTCGTTCAGAATCAGCGGTCCCGGCATCATTACCGGAGCCCTCACCACGGCGGCGGCTTTTTTCAGCCTCATGGCGGCCCGAACGGAGATGATGAGGGAGCTTGGTGTCGTGGCGGGGCTGGGAATTCTGGGAGAACTGGCGGCCATGCTGATATTGATCCCCGCCCTGCTGGGATATCACCACCAGAGGCGCCTTAAGAAAGGGAAAGACGAACACCGGATATTCCGAAAAATCAAAATTCGTACCGATTTGGCGGCGGGAGGCGGTAAGATAATCGCCCGAAAACCCGGAACCACCGTCCTGGTGTTGCTCCTCTTCTGTCTGGCCCTGTCCACCGGGGCCGGACGAGTTGAGATTGAGCAGAACCTGATGAATATGGAGGCCGAAGGACTTGAATCGGTGGAGCTTCAGGACACCCTGGTGGAGGAGTTCGCCCTGGCACCGGAAGGGCTCTTCATCCTGGCCTCGGACTTGAGGGAAGTGAAAACCCTGGAGAAGGCCTTAGAGAAGCTCCAATCGGTGAAGCAGGTCGAATCGGCCGCCCCCTTCCTCCTGCTTCCCGAAGAACAGGAGGCCCGGAGGGAAGAGATCATCAAATTCCGAAAAACCGTCGCCCCCGGGACCCCCGCCGGCAGGGTCGATCCGACGGAATTGGCCGAAGAACTGACCCGCCTTCAGATGAATCTGCGGGAGCTCTCGGACATGGCCTACATGGGGGGAATGGAAAAAATGTTTCTTACCCTGAACAGGATAACCGGTTGGGACGAGGAGGGAGTGAAGACAAACCTTACCGCCTTGGATTCTATCCTCGAATCCCTCGAGGAGCTTTCGACGGCGGACCGGCTTAACCACCTGCAGCAGCGGATGTTTCCCCTCCTGCAGGAGAAGCTTATGAGGCTGGCCTCGTCCGAGTCGATTTCCCCCGATAAACTGCCGCCCCTCTACGGAGAATCCTATATTTCTCCGGTGACCGGCGATTACCTGATGTCGGTGATACCCACCCAAAACCCCTGGGAGGGGGATTTCCGCCGGGTTTTCACCACCCAGGTGGAATCGGTCACCCCGAAAGGGACCGGCATGGTTCTGGCCAGCGACCAGCTAAATACCATGGCCAAAACCGACGGAACCATCACCGCCGTGGTGGCACTGATGGTAATATTTCTTATTCTTTTGGCTGATTTTCGGAATTTGAAGCTTACCCTTCTCACCATGATTCCCCTGGCCGCCTCCTTGGGAGCCCTCTTCGGCTTCATGGGATATGCCGGCATCAGGTTTGATTTCATCAATATCATCGCCATTCCTCTCCTAATCGGC
>CAYYNJ010000093.1:8242-9905 GCA_964472775.1 uncultured Spirochaetaceae bacterium | reverse complement strand
GTGCAGGGCATCGTCGAACACAAAGACGCCCCGCCGGCGCAGCGCGCGGTGCGCGAATGCAACACCGGCATTCTGTGCGCGCCGCTGCCCGCTCTGCGCCGCTGGTTGGGCCAGTTGCGCAACGACAACGCGCAGGGCGAGTACTACCTGACGGACGTCGTCGTGCTGGCGGCCAGGGCGGGACTCAAGGTCAAGCCCAAAAAGGCCCTGGCCGCTTCAATATCTTCCCCTTCCTTAGGAATCCCCGCAAAGAGAATATCGCTGGCAACCGGGATGGTTTCCCCGTCGGAGATCCACATCAGGTCCAGGTCGTTTCTTTCCTGGGAGGGGATGGCGTAGAAGTCCCGCACCGTGGTGGGGTGAAGAAGGATGCGGCCGTTATTAATGACCTTAAAACCGGGTTGATAGAGGTACTTCTCGGCAAAGGCCCGGTCTCTTTCCAGCCCCCCGCTAAGTTCTTCGACCCATTTCCGATTCTCTTCCCTTACTTCGTCCAGGGCTGACTGGTTCCAGGCGATGGTTCCTCCCTGGGTTTCGTGGAAATGGACTCCCTTTAATACCACCTGGTTATAGAGGTAGGCGCCGTACCAGCGGGGGGAGAATCCCAGGACCGGAAAAGACGAGGAGCTCGTTTGGTTGAACTGCTCCACCGTTTCTCTCAAGTCCTGGAGGGATAACAGGCGCTGGTGTTGATCGTCGGAAACGCGCCCCTTGTTGTAATAAAAGGCGGGGATGTTGAAAGACACCGGCAGGGTCAGCTGAAGGTCCCCCCGTTTCCCCAGGGTGAGCAGGTCCCGGTAAAATCCGTCCTGGTCGAGAATCTCTTTCCCGGGTTTAAAAAACACCGAAAGATCCGAGAGGATGGCGTCAAAGCGGGACGAGTTCAGCCCTTGGGCCAGCACAAGATCGGGAACCAAGGCGGCATCGATCAGGTCTCCGGCGGGATCCTCCCGGTACACAATTTTTACCCGGTAGGTGGACTGGCTGGCGTTGAACTCATCGGCATAAGCCGCCAGCTCGGGCTGGTTGGTCCACATTTCGGCGGTGTTATCAGGGATGGCGCATCCTAAAAAGAGGAGCAGCCCCAGGGTTGGAAGGGCAAATCTGCCCGGATTAAGTCGTTTCATCCCGCCCACTCTAAGGGCCCTGGCCGGGGTTGTCAAGCCGGAGGCGGAAGCTCCATAATGGGGCATGGTATTCCTATCCTACAGCTCCTATCTGAAAGAGAAATACGGAAATCCGGTTTACCGGGTCGGGGTGGATGCGGGCTTCACCTGTCCCCACCGGGATAGAGGCGGCTGTTCCTACTGTGATGCCCATGGCGCCCGGGCGGTTTACCTGAGAAACTCCCGTAACCCCGGGCTGGAAGGCCGGAGTCTGCAGGACCGGTTCAGCCTCATCAAGAAGCAGGTGGAGGCGGGGATGGCCTTCCTCCAAAAACGGTACGATTCCCGGGATTTTATCCTCTATTTCCAAGCCTACACCAACACCTTCGGCCCCCTGGAAGAACTGAAACTCATCTATGATTACGCCCTTTCCCTGTGGCCCTTTCGGGAGCTGGTGATATCCACCCGTCCCGATTGTCTTTCGCCTCCGGTGGTGGAGCTGCTCCGGTCGTATCAGACTCCGGAACGGGAGGTCTGGGTGGAACTGGGACTTCAGA
>CAYYNJ010000093.1:7833-8212 GCA_964472775.1 uncultured Spirochaetaceae bacterium | reverse complement strand
CTGGCGCGGCTCAACCGGGGGCACACGGTGGAAGACTTCCGCGCCGCCCATGAGCGCCTCGCCGGAGCGGGCCTGAATACCATCGTCCATTTAATCCTGGGGCTTCCCGGGGAGGGCGGGGCGGAGAAAGAGAAAACCGCGGGTCTTCTGCGCCAGTTGACCCCCCGGGGCATCAAATTCCACAACCTCCACATCCCCGGCGGCACCGGCCTCTACGATGAGTACCTCCGGGGCGAGGTGGCGGTTGCCTCCCTCCAGCGCCACCGTGACGAACTGATCTTTTTTTTAGCGCGGATATCTCCCGACACGGTTGTTATGAGGCTCTCCACCGACACTCCCGGCGGCGCCCCGGCACCCCGGAGGTTCGGAAATAGGAATA
>CAYYNJ010000093.1:0-7823 GCA_964472775.1 uncultured Spirochaetaceae bacterium | reverse complement strand
ACCGGGATCTGGAGGCGGAAATGATCCGGCGGGGCACCCGCCAAGGGCGGTTATATTAACTTTGTTTTTGCCGATTTCCATTGGAAATGGGGGGTAAATGGGATAGTATAGGAGCCGGAGGATCTATGGCATTCCGCGACACCCAAGTATTCAGTCTTATTGATCAGATCCGTGATCATTACCGTATTAATATTTTCAACCAGCATCTGCGCCCCTCTTTCACCAGACTCCAGCTTGACTCCCAAAGCTGGGATTCCATCGACCGGCTCATGGCCAAGTCTCCCGCCGATAAGGCCCAGGGCTACGGTTTTCAGGAACTTTACGAGAGGGTTTATTCCTTGGCCCAGTTTGTCTTCAAGGTCCGTACCGAAATCGCCCCCAACATCCGTTCCATCCTGGGGGCAGGGGGCCTCATGGGCCGGGGCGGGGGCGACACCCTGCTTCGGGATATGGCGATCAGTAATTTCCCCTCCAACCTGGATATCCTGGCGGACCTCACCTACGAACTCTACACGAGAATCGTTCTCTTAGACAAGGAAAGCCACTCCGCCAAGGCCCCCGTCTACACCCGGCTCCCCGAGTTGTCGGAGATGGGGAAGCTTCTCGTTAAGGCTTAGATGCGGTATTTTCAAGCCCCCCCGGGCCGGTTTATCTTCGAGGCCCTCTTCTGGGCCGCCCTGGCGGGAGTGGCTCTTCTTTCCCTGATTCCCTCTCCTCCCCCGTTTCCCGCGGCCTTTAACGGTCTTGATAAGCTGCAGCACCTGGGGGCCTACGGCTTCCTGGGTTTCTTCAGGGGGATTTCTCTGCAGCGCCTGCTTCGGGGAAGGGATGTTCTCATCATCGCCCTTATTCTCACCCTCTTCGGCGGAGCCCTGGAACTGCTGCAGGCCTTGACCGGACGCACCCCGGAGTTCTGGGATCTGGGGGCCGACGGCTTAGGAGCCCTGGCGGGGGGGCTGGCCGCCCTGGGCTGGCGCCGGTTCCGCCGGCGGGACTAAAGCCGGTTCAGGCTCCAGCGGGCCGCCCGGGAAATCATGGGCTCGGGATGATCGCACCAAAGGGAAATTTCCTGCCTCACCGCTTTGCCGTAGGGGTGGTTTCCCGCGGCGATGAGGCTGTTTCTTAAGAGGTGTTCCGGGGTAATCCATGTCCGGTCCAGCACCGAGCCGGTAAAAAGCAGCTTCAGATTTGTTCCCCGCTTCAGTATTTCCCTCAAACTTACCGATGGTCCCAGGAATCCCGGGGCTGAAACCGCCGCTCCCGGGGGCTTCTGATTGCGGGGACAAACATCTTGGCAAATCTGGCAGCCGTAAAGCCGGGTTCCCCAGGTTTCCCAGGCGGTTTCCGGCATTTCTCCGGTGGCCATCTCCTGAAGGCACCTTTCGCGGATGAGCCCCCCTTCGGGCCGGATGGCCCCGGTGGGGCAGGCGTCTACACAGCGGCGGCAGGTTCCGCAGGATCCGGCGGATTCCCGCCGCTTTGAAGCATCCGCCGGCAGAAAGGGCAGGGCCATCCCCGCTAAAACGATGAGAGAGCCCCGGTCTGCGGTGATGATGAGGCTGTTTTTTCCCTGGAAGCCTAGGCCGCCTTCCAGGGCCAAGGGTTTCTCCGGCAGCCGGGAGTTGACGAAGAGGCGGAAATCTTTTTTTTGAAAACCCCCCTCTTCCCGGAGTACCCCGGCGATCCTTTTCAGCCGCCTTACCGCTTCCTGATAGTAGTTGGCCCGGGCAAAGGGGGCCAAGAGGGCCTGGGGATCTTCCGGGGTGGATCGATCATGAATTCCCCCCGCCGGGTAGGGCAGGGAGGCCAGTACCGCCGCCTGAACCCCCTCTTTCCTTAAGCCGTGTCCGGCGGGACCGTCCAGGGGGTTCAGTACGGCTTCGCTGAAGCCTTCCTTGATAAAAAGCGCGTTAATCTGGCCGAAATCCATTCCCTTCTCCTGCGGTTTCAGGCTTTCTTCTCCCCGGTATACCCGCCTGAATCAGAGTGTACCTGGTTTTTCCCCGCAGGATAAACCCCGGAAGCAAAATTACATTGACAGTACCGGTTTTTTTCCCTACCATTCCCTCTATGGATCTTGATACCCCAAAATCTTCACCTCCCCCGGATGGCCATTTTGGTTTCCTTCAGACAATTCTAAGCCTCATTTTCCGCGACGGCGACCCCGAGCGGGAGAGGCGCCGGGAGCTGAAAGAGATTGGCAAGAAAATCACCAAGTCTAAGTATAAGTTTTTCAAACCCCGGGGCGAAGAGGCCCTGCCTCGGTTAGCTAAGTTTTTCTACGATATATACAAGGTTACCGCCCCGGCTCAAATTCTTCTGGATAAGGCCGAATCATCCGGGGTTTTCCGGACCATCCTGGTGGAGCAGGACTTTACCGACGCCCACCGGCTGCTGCGGGACTCGTGTTCCGAGGAAGCCATCCGGGAAGCCCTGAAGACCGGTGATAAAAAGGCCGTGGTCGGCCAGATTAAGCAGAATCTTATCAAGCTTTATGCCTTCTTCGATAATGAACGGATGATAAAGATCGAACAGACCTACGCCCTGTTCGAAGTATTCATGGCCTTCATCAACTTTGATTTTTACTTTCTTTTGAGGAAGTTTGACAGCCGGTTTCCCGAAAACGATTTTGGTTATAACCCCAATTTCGACACCATCAGCGGTGATTACATCACCGACGATCTTAAGGATTTTCTAGAACTGCTTCCCCTTATCACCGCCGAATCAAACTGGGACGGTTTGTTCGACGCCTTGGCGGAATACAAGGGAAGCGATGTTCTTTCCCGGGGGAACTGGAAGAAGCTGATGAGGGTTATCATCGACGTCAGACAGTCCCGGATCCTGGAGCACATCGTTCAGATCCTGTCCCAAAATCCCAAATACCGGGCCGTGGGGGTACTCAACCAGGAGCATATCGTCGAATCGTACCTGACCAAACTGAAGAGTCAGACCGAAATGACCATGCAGAAACTGATTCAGGAAGAACAGTCTCAGAAAATTGAAAGCCTGGTGGTGCAGGTTTTCGGCACCGCCGGGGTGAGCCGGCTTAATAATTACACCGAAAAAGCCAATGTGAGCTTTTCGAAGAAGATGTTAGGCGGATTCATTCATGTGGCCCCCCTGAATTATCTCAAAGCGTTTCTTCTCGACTATGCCAAGAAAGATATCCGGGAGATCATCAATATCCTCATCGTTCAGGGACAGTGGCCTGCCCGGATCACCAGCCAGCAGCTTTCCGAGTCGTTCCACTCCCTCCTGCAGATCACCGATGAGCTTCTGGCCTTCGATGATTCCCTCTCCACCGAAGGAGATCTGGGGCAGACCCTCTGGGGCTATTTCAAACGTTCCGACCGGGACCCCAACGCCATGGCTTCCCTGCGGCAGAAGCTGAAGGAAGTGAATGACCGGGGCTACAATTATATCCAGCTGGCGGGACAGAACCTGGTATCCATTGGAAAGAACCTTAAGCAGTGTATCGAAGACTACGAGAAACCCACGGGCGAACTGGTGACCAACTGGAAACAGCTGAATACCATGGCGGGGGGACACCTGCGGGACCAGATGGTGGCCAGCTATAAAAAAACCTATTACTTTATCCAGCTTCTGCAGCTGTATTTGAAGAAAAAATCTAGTTAGGACAGGCCCATGAAAACCACATACCGCTCTCTGACGCCGCAGGAAATTTCCGACCTGGAAACCCGGGGCTCCCGGGCGGAATCCTGGGACCGGGTCCTGGTGGCTTCCTCATTCGATGTAAGACGGGTGGAGGATTGCCGCTTCTCCGGTGATGTGCGGCTGGGAGCCTTTCTTGAGGATGTCGGGTTTTTCGGAGGGGTCCGCCGGCCTTCGGGAGTTTACCGGGCGGCCCTTCATAACTGCACCATCGGAAACAATGTTTATATCGCCGGAATATCCGGATACCTGGCCAATTACGACATCGACGATAACGTGGTCATCGAGGATGTTCAGCTCCTGGCGGTGGAAGGCCCCACCTCCTTCGGGAACGGTACCCCGGTGGCGGTGATCAACGAATCGGGAGGCCGGGAAGTGGTGATCTACGACCATCTTTCCTCCCATTTTGCCTACCTCATGGCCCTGCACCGGGCCGACCACCGGCTGATACAGGCCTTGAAGGCTTTGGTGACGGAATACACCGCCTCGGTTACCTCGGACCGGGGCCGGGTGGGGGCGGGAACCCGTATTTCCCATTGCGGAATTCTCAAGAACCTCCGTATCGGAGAAGCGGCGGTGCTGGAGGGGGTGAGCCGGCTGATCAACGGAACCATCCTCAGCAAGCCCGGGGCTTCTTCCCGGGTGGGCATCTCGGTCATCGCCGAAGACTTTATCTTTGCCACCGATTCCAAGGTTCAGGACGGAGTGAACCTCTCCCGCTGTTTTGTGGGGCAGGCCACCGAACTGGGCCGGGAATACAGCGCCGAAAACTCCGTGTTTTTCGCCAACTGTGCCGGGTTTCACGGTGAGGCGTGCTCTATTTTTGCCGGCCCCTACACGGTGACCCACCATAAATCCACCCTGCTCATCGCCGGTCTCTACTCCTTCCTCAATGCCGGCAGCGGATCGAACCAGAGCAATCACATGTACAAATTGGGTCCCGTCCACCAGGGTATCGTGGAGAGGGGATCCAAGACCGGTTCCGACTCCTACATGCTCTGGCCCATGCGGGTGGGGGCTTTTTCCCTCATCATGGGCCGCCATTACGGCAACGCCGATACCACCCGGCTTCCCTTCTCCTATCTCATCGAGCATGAGGGCGAGTCAAATCTTGTGCCGGCGGTGAACCTGCGTTCCGTGGGAACCATCCGGGACTCGAAAAAATGGCCCCTCCGGGATAAGCGGAAGGATCCTGAGGTAACGGACCATATCATCTTTCACCTTCTGAATCCCTACACGGTGGACCGGATGCGTCAGGGGGTGGTTCTCCTGGAGACCATCCGGGACACGGCGGGTCACTCGTCCCGGTATTTTTACTTTAACGGCGTTAAGATCGGCCGTTCCAACCTGGAAAAGGGGCTGGAGATTTACCGTCTGGGAATCAGGCGTTACCTGGGGAATGTGGTGGTCACCCGGCTCCGGTCGGCCCCCATCGAATCCCGGGAGGAACTATCCCGGCGGTTTACCCTGGCGGGTGAACCGGGTCAAGGCGAGTGGATGGATTGGGCGGGGCTCTATCTGCCCCGAAGCCGGGCCGACGGATTTCTTGAGGACCTCAGGGAAGGCCGGATCGGCTCTTTGGATGAAATTCACCGGTTTTTCCGGGGAGAATACGAGCGTTTTACCGAGTATGAGCTTGCCTGGGTCGACGGGGTCATCCGCAGCCAGGAGGGTAAGGGGCTCAGCGCTTTTTCACCCCGGGATTTCAAGAACCTCCTGGAAGACTGGATCGAGGCGGTGGAAGAGCTGGACCGGCTGCGCTGGCAGGATGCCCGGAAGGAATTTACCCAGACCTCCCGGATCGGCTACGGTGTGGACGATGAATCCTCGGTGGAGGAAGATTTTCTGGCTGTCCGGGGGAGCGCCGATGACAACAGCTTCATCCTGGGGCTCAAGGAAAGGCTGGCCCAGAAAAAAAAGAGCGCCCAGGAGCTGTCTGAAGCCCTGGACGCCCTGGAATAACCTGGTTTCCCTTAGATAATTGTCTCTTCGTTCCAGAGTTTTTCTTCCGGGGTTCTTCCCGATAAAAGGGTTTCCTTGAGAAGGATGGTCTTATTATCCGCGGTGATTTTGTAGTAGGTCTGGAGTTTCTTGTTCAGCTTTTCGAAGAGCCGGGGAATCTCGCTCCTGTTTCCTACCAGGGCACAGCATATCATCAGCAGCCTGTATCCCGCCTCGCAGAGGGGGTCCGCTTCCACCAGCCGCTTGGCCCATTTAAGTCCTTCCATGGGATCCCCCGAGTTGAGGCTCAGCTGAGTCATTCGAAAGAGGATGTACCGGAATTTGTTCTTCAGGTTTTCCCTCTCATCCCTGATAAAATCGTGGTAAAGGTCTCCTTCGAGAAAATCACCCTTGTAGAGTTCCACCGCCTCTTTATACATCTTTATGGCCAGGTTCAGATTTCCCTGGGCTTCCGCCTTTTTGGCGTGTTCGATGAACTCCAGGAAGGTGTCCAGGTCGATCTGGGTGCAGCCGCTGTTGAAATGGATGGTGTTTACGTCGGTGATCAGATACTCCTGGGAGTCGCCCATGAGCTTGCGGAGCCGGTAGATGATGGTGTTCAGGTTGTCCCGGGCGCTTTTGTAGGAGTACCGGGGCCAGAACAGTTCGTAGACCCGCTCTTTCATGACCCCGTTCTTCCGGAAGATGATCAGGTATTTCAGAAGATCCATCACCCTCTTTTGGCCGCTTAAGAGGGTGGACGATATCTCTTCACCCTGAACGAAGACCTGGAAGGTTCCCAGGGTCCTTATCTCCAGGTCGTGGCAGCTGTTGGTTATCTGATCCATTTCCCGGTTAAAGAGAAGCCGGGGGAAACGGTCAAAGAGATTGCTTCCCGAGAGAATGCTCACCTCTCTGAGCAGGTTAGGGTCGCAGATGTCGATATTTTGATAACCCCGCTCCTGGATGAGGTTCTCCATGGAGGTAAACGCCTCTTTCGCCTCTTCCTGGTTCCCCTTTCTGGTATGGATGATCCCCCGGAGGGCGTAAATGGTGGTTTGGGGGTGAGGGTATTTTCCTTGCTCCAGCCTCTTCTCAAGGTTGTTCAGGGTCTGTTCTGCCCCGTCGTAGTCGCCGAGATAGATCTGAATTTCCGCAGCGGGAAAGAAACTGAAGGGAAAATCTGCCATCAGTAGTTCATCCTGCTCCGGATCAAGCAGCCGTTGGGTGTAGTAGCCCGCCCGGCGGCGGTTTCCGTTTCGGTATGCCATCAGCGCCTGAATCAGGTAGTTGATGTAGAGTTTTAGATAATGGTTTTCTCCCAGATCCCGGTTGCGCAGGGTGTTGTAGAGGGTTTCGGCCTTCTCGATATCGTCAAGATAGAGATTGTAGAGAACCAGGTTAAGCTGCAGGTAGGGACGGAAGGCAAAATCCCGGGAGGCGAAGCTCAAACCCTTCTGCACTTCACTGATGGCCAGGGAGAGGTTCCCCAGGTAAAAGTGGGCGTCTCCCAGGTAGAAGCTTAGGAGGGTCCGGTAGTACCTCAGGTGGGAGAGCTCCTGACTGGCGCTGAACATTTTCTCGGTCCGTTCCAGCAGGGCCCGGGACTCCCGGAACTCTCCCTTTTCCTGGTAGATCCGGGCCAGCACCAGCCGGGAGCAGAGAAACGCCTCCCGGTGGTGGATCTTATGACTGGTTTCTTCCGCCCTCAGGGCCGCTTCGAAGGCTTCTTCCTTGGCGGCGCTGATCCACCACTGTCCCAGGGGAGTCAGGGCGGTGAGGAGTTCTCTGGTGGAATCGGCTATCTGGGCATCCCTCTCTTCGAGAAAATGTTTGGCCAAAGTAACCGTTTCCCTGACGATGACGTTACTGGACTGGTAGAAGAAGTAGCTGGTTAAAAGCACCACGTAGAGCCGTGCTTCCCGCTCATAATCCTTGGTGTTCTGCAGTTCCGGCAGCATTTCCATCAGGATCCGCTGAGCCTGCTCGGGATTCTGAATCGAATCGGCGATGGCCTGGTAATAGGAAAGGTGAAGGTTCCCCGATATTTCATCGGCGGTAAAATAGCTTAAAAGTTCCCGGATGACATCGTATTCCCCGTTCTGAAGAAGCGCCTCGGAGTGATGCGAGAGCATCTTGAGGGCCTTGGTTTTTTCTCCGCTCCGCAGAAGAAATTCGATGGCCTGGTGGGGCTGGTTCTTTTCAGAGAA
>CAYYNJ010000092.1:0-9986 GCA_964472775.1 uncultured Spirochaetaceae bacterium | reverse complement strand
GCAGGTTCACGCAAATCTTCGTTTTACCCCGAAAACCCAGCTTCGCCAAAATGAGCACTCATGGGATAAATGGAATTAACTTGACCCCCCTTCACCGAAAGCGTTAGTATAGGATACCCATGAGCAGTACTGTTTTTATTGCGGGGAACTCCCCCAACAACTCGCCCCTGGCCGGGCGGCTTGTAAATCACTACCTGGATGCCGGCCGCAAGGTGGTAACCGCCTCCTTCAGTGAAAGCCAGGAAGTCCGGGAAAACGACGAGAGCGGCCTTCTCACCGCCTATACCTGGATTCCCGGTTCCTCCCTGTCGCCCCGCAACATCCTCCTACAGAGTTTGAGGGATCAGGGAGACGCAGAATGCGCCTTTCTCATTTACACCGCCGGAAAAACCGGAGAACCTTTCCATACCGCCTCTTCCGCCTCCATACAGCGTCTTCTTGATCAAAAGGTAAAGAGCTACCTATTTTTCTGGAAGGAATTAGTGGCTCACTATGTAAGCCGCCGCAAAGGCCGGCTCTCGGTGATCCTTCACTCCGAACCGGGGGCCCTCAGGGATCCCATCAATGCGGGAACCTACGGCATGTTTCGAGCCTTGGTGACCGCTTCCCTGCAAGCCTACCAGCAGGAGCCGTTCCGGATGGGTCTCTTCGAATCAGAATCGGAAGATCTGGAAGGATTTATCGGGCACATCCTTACCCTCATGACGGATGAAATATGGGATGAAAATCTCATTTATCCTTTTCCGGAAAAAAGCAGTCTTTTCACCCTGGGTAGCAAACGACGGGGCACCCGGCCTTAGAGAACCGGTGCCCGGGCGATTTTCTTTGAGCCCGGGTGCAGGTTCACGCAAATCTTCGTTTTACCCTGAAAACCCGGCTTCGCCAAAATGAAGACTCTTGGGGAAATCTTCCCATCATTGACCGTCCCCCATGAATAGGCTATTGTTTTGCTATGAAAATCTGGATTAAATTGCTCATCGGAACCGTCCTGGGGGCCGTTTTGGGAATCTACCTGCCCGTCGACGGCGGCGGCGCCCGGGAGATTCTCGGCTTGATATCGGAAATAACCATCAACATCGGCCGCTACATCCTCTATCCCTTGGTGTTTTTCTCTTTGGCCATCGGCACCTATAAACTGAAACAGGGGAAAAAGACCATCAGGGTTACCCTCCGAAGCCTCTTTTATCTGATTTTCTTTTCAGCCCTTTTCGCCGTGGTGGGAACTCTTTCGGTTCTCATCCTCTCCCCCTCTCGGATCCCCATCATCATCGAGGCGGGAACCCCCCTGCGCATTCCGGGAGTTGTGGAAACGATCAGCTTACTCTTCCCCAGAAACCTCTTCCAGGTATTTGCCGATTCCGGCAGTTTTCTGCTTCCTCTGGCTTTTTTGGGGTTTCTTATCGGCCTGAACCTCTCTTTCGACAACATGGAAACCCGCCCTCTCCGGGAACTTTTGGATGCCCTTTCCCGGGTGTTCTACCACATCAACGATCTCCTGGTGGAAGTCATGGGGCTCGGTTTGATGGCCCTTACGGGATATTTAATGGTCATTCTGAGGAACACCCCGTCGCTGGAGCTTTTTACCCAGCTTCTCATCGTTTTGGCGGTGGATGCGGCGGTAATTACCTTCGGAATTATTCCCGCCATCCTCTATCTTTTTTCCGCTAAACGAAAGAATCCTTATAAGAAGCTCTACGGACTCACCGGGGCAGCCCTGGCGGGACTGGTGAGCGGAGACAGCTACTTCACCCTGCCGTTCCTGGCCAAGTGCGGCCACGCCAATCTGGGGGTTCCCCGGCGGGTCGGTTCCTTTACCTATCCTCTATTTGCCCTTTTCGGCAAAGCCGGCACGGCCCTGGTAACGGGGGTCGCCTTCGTGGTGATCCTGAAATCCTACTCATCTCTGGGGATTACCTTGGGCGGGGTCATTTGGGTGATGGTTCATGCCTTCCTGCTTTCCTTTCTCACCGGCAGTTACCCCGCCCTAGGATTTTTGGCGGCTATCTCCTTTGCCTGCGGCCTCTACGGCCAGGGACTGGAGGAGGGTTACCTCATTCTGACACCGGTTCTGCCCCTGCTGGGCCGGGTGGGAGTCCTCCTGGACACCCTGGCCGCCGGTACCGCCTCCCTTCTGGTGGCGGAACAGGAAGAGTTGAATAGAGAAGTAGAAGTGGAGAATTACGTTTAACGAATCGGCTCAGATACGGATCAGCAGTCCCAAGCCCCCGGTAATCATCATCTGATCCCAGAGCGGTTCGGTTTCCCCGTCCCATAAATGGTGGAGCGGCCAATGCAGTTGAACATATACCCGGCAGACCACGGTTTCACTGTAGCGCCACCGCAGTTCCGGCCCCAGGGAAGGATAGAAGAACCTGCCTTGTCCGTAGAAGTAGCTCACCAGCTCATCCCGGGTCTCTGCCCCCTGATCGTGACCGTAGAGGGGAATCCGGAAGAGGAGGGAGGGGGAAAAACGCCCTCCCAAAGAGACCTTCGGGGCCACATCGAAAAGATACACCAGGGAAGGGTTTAAAAGCAGCTGAAGCACCGTCATCCTGTCTTTGGTGGCTATTTCCGCCGGTACGGCACGGCCCGCTTCGGCCCGCCAGTAATAATCAATCACTGAGAACCCCAGGTCGGGATAGAAAATGAGATGATCTCCCAGGGGAAAGGGCAAGGCCAACCCCACCGAGGCGACCAGAGGACTGGGGGTCAGGGGCGACTCTTCACCGTTGCCGTACCAGAGCCAGCCCAGCTGCCCCTCCACGCCTTCCATATACGGCAAGGGAGACACGATCAGGCCGCCGAAAATAACTAGGAATATAAACCGTCTCATCCGCATACCCTTATTATACCACAAGGAAGGCTAAAAAAAGGGCCGTCCCGAAAGGTTGTTTGGTGCCCATAACTGTCACCGGGGAAGAAAGACCAGCCCCGCCCGGCCCACCAGGGGAAAGAGGCTCTCTTCCCAGCCGAGAATCCACCACTCCGCCGAACCGGCCAAGCTGGTATAGACACACCCCGGAGGCGGCAAAGGAAGAGGAACCGTCCGTTCGGCTCCGTGGCTGCTTATCAGCCTGTTCCGGGGTCCATCCAGAACGGTGAGCCCCCGGTTATCAAAAAATGCGGGGATCCGCTCATATCCTTCCACTTGATCGGGATCAACCGGCCGGGTCCGTACTTCCCCGGGAAGCACCGAGCCGCGGGGAAATACCAGGTCCTGCATGATTTTTCCATCATCCTCCCAACCGATCAGCTCCCAGGCCTCCTGCACCTCCGCGGCGGCCTTCTCCAGGGTGACCGGCCGGTACAAACGCCGGAATTCCTCCTGGGAGAGTTCTCTGACAGCGGTGCCTCCGGATCCTTCCTCCCGCAATACGTAGGAAAAGAAGACCTCTCCCTCTTCCTCCCGCTTCCATTGCTCCAGAAATCCTCCCTCCCGGGGCAGCAGATCAACCAGGATCCAGCCCTGAGACCAGAAATCCCGGCCCGTGGAGAGGCTGGAAAAACGACGTTCCCCGGGATTAAAAAGATGAAGCGGCACCGCCGGCCCCGGCGAGGGAGAAGAGAAGACCATATCTTCATAGAGATGGACCATCACTCCCTTGGCCGACCCGAAAAGGCCCCCCAGGGTCCGTCCGGCAAACCGGACGCTATCGGGGAATAATTCAAGATCGGGTTCGGGATCAAACCCAACGGCCCCCAGGCCGAATCCGTTAATTCCCAGGAGAAGAGATCCGTTGTGGAGATAAAACTCGGTTACCCGGACCTGATTGACCCAAGGGAGCATCAGTTCCGGAGGGGTGGGAAGGGAATCTTCCAGGGCTGCAAAGTCCAGGAAAGAGCCCCCTCTTGGGGCGAATACGTACCATAGCGTCTTGAGGGGTTCTTCGGGGGGAACTTCATCAACAGGGGCAGGGGAATCACATCCTGAAAAGAGAAGAATCAACGCCGCCAGGACAGCCCAAAAAAGCAGGACAGCCGCCCTGGGGCGATGGGTATACGCCATCCGTTAGTTCAGGTATGCCGTTTCGACCATGTAGCGGATGTTCACCGCTCCCGTGGCGGCTTCTTCTTCCCGTTCCACCACGAAGACCAGGGAAGCCTCGTCGGGGGCAAAGAAGATTTGCCGGATCCGGTACTGCCGGACGCCGGGTCTTTTATAGTTGGGCAGCCCGATGGTGTAGGTTTTGATGTTCCCCGCCTTATCGGTGACGGAAAGGTTCAGGTGAAAGGCGGCGCTGATACCGGAAGGTCCGTTGAACTGCTGCTGATTCAGCGTAACATGGTACTGACTCCCCCGCTTAAAATCACGGAAACTTACCTGAGTCTTGGGCTCTTCACCGTTGACCAGCAGGTACACCATCCGGCCTTTGGCCAGGGGAGAAATTTTAAGTTCCTGGGCCCGTTCCCGGGCATCCCAGAAGAGGGAGAGTAAGGCGCCCAATCCGTTTTGACCGGCTTGGGGAGGCTGATCAAAGGTTTTCTCCCATACACCCCGGGATACAAACTGATTTCTGTGAACATCAACAAGATAGATCTCCCCGTAGGGAAGGGTGGTTTCACCGGTTATGCCGTACTGTCCAAACATAAAGTATCGGGAATCTTCGGAGAACCCAAGATTCATGAAACTCGCCAGATCTCCCGCAGACAGGGAAACCGTCAGAGCTAGGATAAGTATTATGATAATTGACCCTTTCTTCATTACTGTCCTCCTCTCTATCTATCGAACTTTTTTTCTCCTTTCTGAAGAGAAATCTTATAGGATCATCCCTTCCCTCGGCTTAAGCCGATCCCCATACCCGGGTTGACCCGTAATAATCCTAAAAGTATGGCCGTTTTACGCCGAAGATGAGGTATGACCCTTAAACTCCGGAACAACATTTTCATCCTTGGTCTTTCCGTTGCCGGAGCCGTATCGCTTACCTTCCTGGCAGGAGCGGTCACCCTCCTGGTCCGGTATCCCGGTGAGATTCCCCTGGTATCGCTGATTTCACCCCAGGCCGCTCCCCATCTTCAAGGCATCCTGCCGCTGATGCTGTTAGACATTTTTATTCTCACCGCCGGAGTTTTACTTCTGCTCTCCTTCCGAAAGACCTCGGCACCTGAAATATTCTTTTTCTTCATTTTTCTTCTTACGCTTGGTACCGAGAGTTTTCGCCTGGGACTTCTTTACCTTAACATACTGAGCATACCCTTTGAGTTCGGCATGCTTCTAAGCCGCCTGGTCTATTTCGGACGGCTCATGGGAACCCTAACCCTGTTTTCGGCGGGATTGTTCTCCTGCGGTATTCCCTACCAGCGGTTGGAACTGGCTTTAGGATCCTGCTTTCTTGTGGCTCTTGCTCTGGCTTCCAATCTCCCCCTGGAAAGCGGGGCCCAGGGATGGGATCTTCTCTACCGGAACAGTCTCTCCGTTGAGTTCACCCTAGGATTACTGACCGTCGAAATGTTGGGCATGGGGAATTTGTTATACGCCGTTAAAGTACACAACGACCGGAACTACTACGCCTTGGCCATGGGCATGGGCGGGGTGATCTTGGGGAAGTTTCTCGTTTTCAGCGGGGGAGGGATAATCCTCAGTATCATGGGGCTCGCCGCTCTGGTGGGAGGAACTCTCCTGTTCGGAAAGAAAACCCACCAGATCTATCTCTGGTTCTAGGCCATCATCAGGGCGGCGGCTAAACCGGTACCCATGGGAATGATGACGTTATCAAGATCTCCCGCCGGTACGGCTTCCAGAAAGGTAGTAATCAAAGCAAGAAAGAAAGATATCTCCAGATTCCCCGTCACTCCGTAGGAAGCGATAAAAACTCCGGCAAAACAGGCAAAACTTCCCGAAAGGGTCTTTCCCCCCAGAAAAGCCATCCGGCCCATGGGGATAAACTTACCCACCAGGCTGGCCAGACCGTCACCGAAGGCCAAGGCGTAGATAGCCAGAAAGGCCGCCGGTTCAGGATAGAGCATCAAAGCCAGCATGGCGCCCAGCCCCAGGGTCACGGGACCAAGAACAAACCGGCCCCGGTCACGGTCCCGGGAAGCCATTCGGGTGATGCCGCTGATAAAGGGCACCGTCCGGCCCTGCAGACGCAGAACCTCGGCGGTGGTATAAACAAGAACACCGGACCCGAGTAAGGCCATGGTGAGGGATAGATTGAGGGTCGCCAGGGGGGGAACCATGGCAATAAAGAAATGTATGCTTTTTCTCAGAAGCTCGGTCTGTAACTCCGCCGCAGCGGTCTTTCTGATGGCAGTCAATTTGATAATCATCCTCCGTGGTAACAACACAACGAACATGCTGTACAACACGTAGAAGTATGCAAATTTCATGCCAACTACGCAAAATTGCTTTATTAAGTTATAACCTTGCCATGTATAGAGTTACAACCAGTTTTTTCGGGTAAAATTTTAAAAATAATGAAATGTATAAAAAAGTATACAAAAACTTTCAGATTTTGCCACACCCCCGTCCTGCCCTCCGGGAAAAAGCCTAGAAGACCGATTCCCACCCCGTCTCCAGGGGCTCGTCCGAAAGAGCCTCGGCCTTAAGGCCTGCACAGTGGGTGGCTAAAACGCTGCTGAATCCCAGACGCCGGAGATTCTCAACGGTATTGACCACTTCCTTCTCCGGTTTCTGATGGAGATGAAAGCCCCCCATTATAGCGTAGAGGGGCTCTCCCGGATAGAGATCTCCCGCAGACCGGGCCATGGTCTCCACCCCGGGATGGGCGCATCCGGTAATGACCGAAACACCCTTCTCCCCGTGGATAACCAGGCACTGCTCGTTCATAGTCTCGCCTTTGTACGACCCTTCCTTGGTACCGGAAAGACGACAGCCCGGTCCTACCGCAGCGCCCTCTTCCCCCGTCTTCGGGAGCCCTCCCCAATGGATAATCTCATCGTGAAGAAGGGCTGAGATTCCCCGGGGAACCCAAACCGTCAGACCCGGCCGCCGGGAGAGCAGATCCTGGAGCCCGCCCCAGTGGTCCCAATGGTCGTGAGAGAGAACCACCTGCTCAATATCTTTCAGGTCGATCTTCAAAGCCGACAGATTAGCCAGGAGACGGTCCCCTTTCTCCCCCGTGTCAAAGAGGGTCTTCCCATCGATGAGGCAGGAAAAGCCCCAACCAAAAAAGAGATCGCTCCGGGAACTGCGCCGGTCGTATACAATCTGAATGTGACTCATGAGGCATTATAACCCGGGAATGGAAAAAAAAGAAGGGCTAACGAGAATATGCTCGTCAGCCCCTTGGCGGCTTAAAAATGTTCTTTCAGCTCTTGAATGGGCGCCAGCTCCCGGAGTCTGACGATGGCCTTATTCTGAATCTGCCGGACCCTCTCCCTGGTAATTCCCAGCCGTTTGCCGATCTCTTCCAGGGTCAAGGGATTTTCTCCGGATAAACCGAACCGAAGCTGCACCACCCGCCTCTCCCGGTGGCTCAAGGAAGTCATGGTTTCATTCAGGATATCCTTAAGACTGCTTCGAAAGGTCTCTTCGAAGGGTTCCTGGTAATGATCGTCGGCGGGGATCAAGTCGTTGAGCCGGGTGTCGCTTTCATCATCGATGGAGGTATCGAGGGAGGTAATATCTCCGGTGAACTTCATGATCTTGTCCACTTTCTCGGAGGGCAGATGCATATATTCCGCTATCTCTTCTACATGGGGATCCCGGCCCAGCTCCTGGGTGAGAAGCCGTGACACCGAAAAGCAGTTACGGGCGGTGTTCAAGACGTGGATGGGAATCCGAATAGTCCTTCCCTTATCCGCCAGAGCCTTTATCACCGCCTGCTGAATCCACCAGGTTCCATAGGTGGAAAACTTGCAGCCCCGGGTATAATCAAACCGCTCCACCGCCTTAATCAAACCGATGTTTCCCTCATTAATCAAATCCAGCAGGTTCAGTCCCCGATGCTGGTACTTTTTGGCGATGGAAACCACCAGCCGGAGGTTTGAGGTGATCATCTTGTTCCGGTAAAAATCAAGTTCCTTCTCCAAGCCTTCCACCTCCCGTTCGTACTGGTCCCGGGAGATCTGCCCTTCGCCCACCTGAAGATCCAATTGGGCCCTCATCCTCTTAACCGAGGTGATGGATTCTCCTACGGTAAGTTCATCGTTCTTTGATAAAAGAGGATACACGGAGATCTGCTTCAGATAAATCGCCAGGGGATCATCCTGATCCACTTCGTAGCTGTCGATGGCGGTGTAATCGACTTCCAACTCAATCTTCGTTTCATGGTAGGTAAGGCTTTTCATGACCCCATTCTCCGGCGGATCGAAAAACCGGACAATCGGGAGTACTTGAAAGGTAAAAAACAAAAACCCCTAGAAAGCTCTAGGGGTTTCCCTTATACAGGCATCAGGACACAGAATCAGCGCTTCTTCCGCTTCTTCCTTTTCTTCGCCGAGGGTGGCAGGATCCGGCCGGGACCTTTTTCCTCCACCGGGGTTCCCTTCCGGGAAAGGATGCCGTAAAGCAGGGCTCCCGAGAGGATCATGAGGAAACAGAGGATCTGACCGGTGGAAAAATTGAAAAACGAAATAAACCGGTAGATTTCTCCGTTGGTTTCCACCATCTCGATGGGAAAGCCCATATCCCTGTCGGGTTCACGGGTGTACTCAATAAAGAACCGCACAAACCCGTATCCCATCAGATAGAGGCTCAACAGGGCTCCGTGGAATTTTTTCCGTTTTTTAAAGACAAACCAGAGAAGGGCCCAGAGAAAAACGCCTTCAAAAAAAGCCTCATAAAGCTGGGAAGGATGACGAGGCAGATTGACCGTGCCGGAGTCCGGAATCTCCAAGCCCACCCGAAGGGCCAAATCCTTCACCCAGGGGAGGGTGACGGGAAAGCGGGCGGCTCCGGGGAAGATCATCCCCCAAGAGAGGGTTGTTACCCTCCCGTACAGCTCGGCGTTAATGAAGTTGCCCAGCCGGCCGAAGGTATACCCCAGGGGGATTCCCACCACCACCAGATCCGCCCATTCAAACCAATTCTGCCTCTTCTTCCGGGTAAACAGAAAGGTCCCCACCATGGCGCCCAGGACTCCCCCGTGATACGACATTCCCTGAAGCCCGGTAAAATTGCCCGATCCGTCGAAGGGCCAGAAGATGAGCCAAGGATGCCGCAGGTAGAAACCGGTGGGGTCGTAAACCGTGGTGGCCAGAATCCGGGCGCCGATGAGGAGTCCGATGATCCCCCAGAAGAAATAGCTGGCCACATCATCATCGGAAAAGGCAAACTGATCTTTTTTCCGCTGCCATTGAACCACCAGGTAGGCGGTTCCAAAGGCCAAAAGGTACATCACGCCATACCACCGGACAGGAAGACCGGGAATGACTTCGGGGGTAATCCATGAGGGATAGGTTAAAAAAGCAAGATTCATCTAATTTATTTCTTCTCCTTTATCTGGAGCCGCCCCGTTTCCAATTCAAAAACAACGGAGACATTTTTGTACTCCTGGTTTACCTCCAGGGTTCTTCCGTGACTTTCGATGGTGACCCCGGGATAGAGGGTCCCCTTCACCCGGATCTCCCCGGGATAATGTTCTTCAAATTTCTCCCGCAGCATCAGGCTCCGCAGTCCCCGTTTCTCGATGATCTTCATAAGATGAACTTTTTCCGCCCTCAGTTTTTGAACCCCCTCGGACAGACCGTCTTTCTCGGCCTGTTTCATCTTGAAGTCGATTTTCACCAGGCTCTCCTTAGCCTTATTCAGCTCCTTCTCCTCCACTTCAATCTGATCATAGACCAGATAGTCCTGGCCGAAGGAGATGTGGGTGGCCACTTGCTTATCGGAACCGATATTAAAGGCGGTAACCCCTTCCCGGGCTAAGACTTTTCCGCCGAGAAGGACGCTTTTATCCTTTTCGAGGATGAGCCGGCCGTTGGTTTTTACGCTGCATTTCATACAGCCCCGCTGGAGGCTGATGTTTTCCACCGCCAGAAGGGTACACTGTTCGGCAAAACCGGCGGTGATGGTTTTTCTAGCC
>CAYYNJ010000091.1:9238-10039 GCA_964472775.1 uncultured Spirochaetaceae bacterium | reverse complement strand
ATACTGATCGCCGACAGTGAGAGGCCCTGGACGGCAGAAGCGGTGAAAGAGACGGTAAAAAGGAGGATTTCTCATCCTCCGTCCCTCCGAATCGCCCTAGGGCCGGCTTTGACAGAGTGGCCGGAGGCGTTAACCAACGAGCCCTATATAGAACTGCCCCCCTGGGAGAAGCTTACCCGGGAATTCCTTGATTCGGTGATGGGGAGAACCGGATCCCCCCTGGTCTGCGCCGATTTGCGCTACTGTTACGCCCTGCTTGCCCTGGGAATACCCTTCATCAGCCTTCTGGACAGTGCGGACTGGTTTGCCGCCGTTCTTCACGGGGACAACTGTGATTCCGACGACGCTCTCGCATGGCCGTCTACCAGCGGTTACGAAGCCATCCTTCACCGAACCAAACCGGCCAAAACGGGCTATCGTTTCCGTCTTTGGGATGAATCCCTTCGCCTTTCCCGGTTTTCCGGTGTGACTTCTCCCGTTCCCGGTCCTCGGGAACTTCCTGCCTGGATAGAAAGTCTGAGAGACCAAGGCCTGGTACACTATACCTCCCGGTTTTTCCACCACGCCTCCGGAGAAGGTTGGGCCGAAAGTGATGAGCCCGGTCCTGAAGCCTTTCATGCGGCCATTTTTCAGATCGAATCTTCCGGGCTTAAGATAGAGCCGCATTTTTTCCATTCCATGAGTTCCCCTGCTTCGGTAAATACCGCTGAGCCTTCACTGCTCTGCAGTTTCAACTACTACATGACCGACCGGCACGGTTTGTTGCCAGAATTTCCCGGGGCAGTGAATACTCCAGGTTTC
>CAYYNJ010000091.1:7688-9228 GCA_964472775.1 uncultured Spirochaetaceae bacterium | reverse complement strand
CTATGAAACCACCGCGGAAACAGACCAATACCAGGCAGCGGCTGATCAGATGCCGCCCCTGGAATGGCGGCGTTTTTTCCTGGACTACCTCTATGTTTCTCCCGGCGGGGAGGGATTTGAAACCCTCCCTCTTTACCCCAAAACCTTTCTGGGGGCAACCCGGCAAGGCCGGCTCATCGCCGGTACTTTCTCCTGGGATTCCATCAGCCTCACCGACGGGGAGGGGGAATGCCTCCTGCGGTTTGCCCGGGAAGCTATCAATCCCTCCGCGGCCGAGGGCGGCGGTCCTGGGATTTACCTGCCTGGCGGCGGCCCCGGGGTGGTGGGGGAGGGGCTTTTCTGTACGGTCTTTATCCATGATTCGGTGTGGTATCGGCAGGAGGGGGCCGTATCGGTTCCGCCCTTTGGCGTTGTGGTGGTTACGACTGAACCGTTACCGCGGCGGGACCGGTACCGCTGGTCTGTGGAATGGGCGGATCTTCCTTGTCCCAAGGACGAGCTTTCCTGGTTGGCAGGCGGTTTTAACTCCCTTATTCTTAACGGGGAGAATCGGTGCGGTACTGTGGAAGATGCGGCCCGACGGCTGCAGGAAGAAGGTTGGAATAATCCCTTTTCCCGGCAGACCCAGGAAACCCAGCTGGAAGCCTCCGAGGTTCAGCCCCGCTGCTGCATCGGCTGGACGAAGAAACAACGGGTCTTTCTCATGGTGGTTTCAGGGCGCAGCCGCATGTCCCGGGGAGCCCGGTTCTCCGACCTGGCAAACCTGGCAGAACAAGTCACCCTATCGAGAGAAGACAAACTCGATTTTCTGGTAAATCTTGATGGGGGCGCTTCCGCCATGGTTTGCGCCCACCGGGGTGAAGAGTGCCGACTGCTCAGTTACCCCTCCCCGTCGGATAATAACCCCGCCGGGGTTCCCCGGAAGGTTCCGGCCCTGCTTCGGCTTTCCTTTATACCGCTAACCGAATAAGATACACATCATTCTGGAGATAATATGCATATAGCCTTGGTTATCAATTGTTACATCACCACAAAGTCCGAAGAAAGTCACGGATACGATCACCCCACCCGGCTCCACCGGTTTGAAGAAGAAAATACCCTTGCTGCTACCCTGGCCAGTGTGAATGCCAGCCCACTTCCCCCGGAACACAGCCTCACCCTCTATCTTATCGGTACGGCGGTGAACGGTAGGACCGGGAGCGATGGAGAGATCCGGCAAAAACTTGAACATCTGCTTAAAGCCCCGGGGTTTTCCCATAAAATCTTTACCAATAGCGATGTCTGCCGCATGGCCCAGGAAGTTCCCGGGGAGCAAAGAAGGTTTTACTCGGTGGAAGGATATCCGGAAATCCGGAATTTAGGTTTTGTCCTGTCCTTAAAGGATCGGGCGGATGTGATCGTCCAGCTTGACGATGATGAAATTGTCCCTGAGGGCTATTTTCAGGGAATCATTGACCTCCTGAAAGCCCATCCTGACAAGGGGTTGTTTACCGCACCTTATTGTAAAAACGGCACCATCCGAATCCATACCCCCGATGAC
>CAYYNJ010000091.1:5187-7678 GCA_964472775.1 uncultured Spirochaetaceae bacterium | reverse complement strand
TTTATGCTGACTGGTGCAAGTGGTGTAAGGTCATGGACAAGCAGACCCGATGGCCTTAAAACGTGGCAAAAGTTTTCCAGTATGGATAAGGATATGGCCCGGCTTGAGGGAGCCCGGGACCCGGTGGAGACACTCTTCGGATTCGGCGGGAACATGATCATCCGAGCAGCCTTCGCCCGGTCGGTTTATTATCCCCTGGGTGTCCCCCGGGGAGAAGACTTCTCCCTTCTCCTGGTCTCCCGGCTGCTTTACGCCAATGGGATAGCCGCCCCGGACGGTTCGGCTTCTGACGGCCTGCTCAAATGTTGGTTTGTCAACCGTCCGGAACTAACCATAGATCATCGACCGCCGGCGGAAGCCAAAAAAGATTTCCTTTTTTATTTGGAAAAGAATCTGCGCCGGTTCACCCTCGAATGGCTGATGCTCCGTTCCCAGGAAGCCTTCCCGGCGGAAGACCTGGAACCGCTCTCGAGCTATCAGTACGCCATGTTGGGCGTCGACGATTATCGGGAAAAAATCTCTGAAATCTACTGCGAGCTGCGGCGACAGCGGGCGGAAGGCCAAAGGCCGGATATTTCCAAAGACGATCTGGACCAGAGTGAGGCCCGGCTTCTTTCATTCTATGAAGAAGAGACAGACAAACCGCCCCGGTTCATTGAGTACCTACGGCTCCGGGGACATTACCAAAAACTGGTAACCGGGGCCCCCGCTGGTTTGTAGGCACCAATCGCCGGGGCTGCCCGGTCTCCTGCAGAAATACCGGGCTCAAGGCTGTTTTCTCTGCCCATGGCCCGGCATTCTGTTGTAGGATAAAGATGAGGTTTCCTCGGAACTTTTTTCTTGGAGGCAAGGATGGCAACAAAAACTAATCCCTCCCGGGATGGATCGAAGGAGGTTGATGCCTATCTCTCGGCCCTTTCACCGGCCCACAGACAGGCCCTTGAATCGGTCCGCCTTCTGGTCAAAAAAAGCCTTCCGGAGATCACAGAGCGGGTGGCCTACGGAATGCCGGTGTTCCGGTTGGAGCGGGATCTTGTGGCCCTGGGAGCTCACAAGAAACACCTCTCCTTCTACATCATGAGTACCGACGTTCCCGCACTGCTGGGGGATGATCTTGCGGGTTTTACTCTCTCCGGTTCAACCATACATTTTACTGTTGATAATCCTCCGTCCCCCGAATTGATAGAGAAAATCCTCCGGCTACGCCGGGAAGAGAACCAGAACGCCCGGCGTCAGGGGGGTGAGGAAAGGTGAGATTCGCCGTTCTCAGCGATATTCATGGAAACCTTCCGGCCTTCGAAGCAGTGGTGGCGGATCTCAGACACCAGGGTGCTGACAGGGTTCTCTTTCTGGGAGATCTTGTCTTCCTTGGGTTGTATCCCCAGGAGTGCTTCGACCTTTTAGACAGCTTGGATCCCTTAATTCTGGTGAAGGGCAATACGGATGCCAACATCGAAGAGCTCTCAGGTTTTCTGCCTTCCAACGCATCGGAAGAAAGGCTGAAGGTGATGATTGAGTACATCAGTCAGAGGTTGAATGATCAGGCTAAAGAGGCCCTTAAGGCCTGGCCATTGACCGCCCGGTGGGAGCGTGAGGGGGAGTCCCTCTTTTTCTGCCATGGGAGCCCTTCTTCTTTTAAGAATAATCTGGTGGAAGATCGGGCCGAGAGTTACAGTGGAGAGGTTGGTGAAACCGGGGCGGGTTACCTTTTCTGCGGACACACCCATCAAAGCGGTGATTTCGAGGTAGGAACGGCGAGGGTGATCAATTTTGGTGCGGTGGGTTACACCTTTGAAGGTTCCCGCCTGGCCCATTACGGCCTGGTTGATATTCATTCTTCTCAGGCGGGACAGAAGCCCCGAATTTCCTGGGGGTACCGCCGGGTGGAATATGATGTGGGCGCTTACGCCGGGGAGGTCCGGCGGCGGAAGCCTCCTTTTGAAGAAATGCTGTCTTACATCCTAGAAAACGGCCGGCCCCGGTGGAGTTGAAAAGAGCCGGTGAAGAGGGATTTGAACCATGGAAAACATAACCTGGGAGGACTTTCTAAAAATTGACCTGAGGTTGGGCCGGATTCTTACCGCCGAACCGTTTCCTCAAGCCAGGAAGCCCGCCTATAAACTCACCGTAGATTTCGGCCCCGAGATAGGTGTGAAAAAATCCAGCGCCCAGATAACCGATCTTTACTCCCCCGAGGAATTGATAGGAAAGATGGTGGTGGGGGTGGTGAACTTCCTGCCTAAGCAGATTGGCCCTTTTGTGTCGGAGTGCCTGGTTACGGGGTTTTACAATTCTCAAGGAGAGGTTGTGCTCTGTGTGCCCGATAAGCCCCTGGAACCGGGAGCGAAGCTGCTTTAGGGCATCAGTTCCGGAGCCGGTGTTCCAACACTGTTTGGGGCCTGTCTCTTCAAGCTCTTATCCGGGCTTCATGGGTCGGTCTTTCCTAAGCTTCTTATCTCCCCTTCTTGTCCCGCCGTTCTCTCCGGGTGAT
>CAYYNJ010000091.1:2145-5177 GCA_964472775.1 uncultured Spirochaetaceae bacterium | reverse complement strand
GCCGAGAAAAACCGGCAGACAGAGCAGGTACACCGACAAGCCCGGGCGGGAATCTCCGTCCTCCGTCCCCGCCCGACGCCGCTCCACCGTATTGGAACAGAGGTTTCCGAAGCAGACCAGGGCAATGTAGCTCTCGAGTTTCAGGGCCAGGTCGGGTCCGTAAGCCTGGACGAAGGAAATTTTTGCTTCTTCCGAAACCTGGCCTCGGGTTTCGGCATAATGTTGTCCGAAGAGCACCGCCGGCATCTCTTCATCGGAGAAGCTGCCCAGATCTCCTTCAAGAATAGCCTTGATCACATCGTTTTGAACCCCCTTCTCCAGGGCGGTTTGGGTATGCAGGTAGGAGCAGGCGGAACAGTTGTTCACCGATGAGACCGCCAGCATAATACGTTCGGAAAATTCCGGAGAAATCGCCGCCTCTACTTTTCGTAACTTTCCCATGATGGCGAAAATCCGGAGGAAGAATTGAAAATACTCGCGGGACGTGAAAAAATACCGGGCATGACGAAAATCCTGCATGATAATCTCCTTACAAGGCAGCCAAGGGAAATCTCACGGGGAATCCAGGCGGTTGCCCTAGTCTTCTTCATTAAAATACGGCATCTCAGGGGCGGTACGGAGTTATCTTTTTTCTTTACAAGACACACAGAGCACCGATTCGGGGATCACCTTGAGTCTCTCCATCGGTATTTCTTGAGCGCATTTTAAGTATCGGCCGTAGATCCTCTGTTCAATCCGGGTGAGCGCATTTTTCAGACCTAAAATCCGGGCGGCTATTTATTCCTATTTCAATCGTACAATTCGGCTGTGGGTCATGGGCTCCACTCCGTTGGAGGTAACTAAAAAGTCGTTCTCCCAACGAAGACCGCCCCATTGGGGATGATAGAGGCCGGGTTCGACGGTGAAAAACATTCCCTCTTCCAGGGGAGTGTGGCCCGTCTCGCCATCCTTGAGCCAGGGGGCCTCGTGAACCTCCAGACCAACCCCGTGCCCCAGAGAGTGAGGCATGGTCCAGCCGTTGTCCTTGAAGAAACGGTTCACCGCCGCTGCCGGTTCCGAAGCAAGGACCCCCGGAGCCAGGGCGTTCACCCCGACACGGTAAGCCTCCTCCACCAGGGCTACCATCTCTTCCTGTTCTTTCGATAAATGTCCCGAGGCCACCGAAAGAGTCACGTCGGTGGCGTAGCCCTGGTACCTCAGTCCAAAATCAACCAGGGAGAGACCTTGGGTTGCAAAGGGACCGGCGGTATAGGAAGGGTGGCAGTGGATACCCCAACTTCTACCAGGTCCTGCTGCCAGGGTATCGAAGCTGACCCCCTGGCCGCCCAGTTCCCGGCTGCGCCGTTCTAAATGAAGAGCCACATCTATCTCTGTTGTTAGTCGTCCTTCCTTCACACCGGTGGCAATTTCTTCGATCATCACATCGGTAAGACGGCAGGCCTCCCGGATGACGGCCTGCTCCGCAGGATCCTTATTTTCACGGAATTTTTCCACACTTCGGTCGAATCCTTCTTCCCGGCAAAGGAATTCAACCCGAGGTGCGGCTGTTTTCAGCTTTTCATATTGATACACCGTAAGAGAGGAGGGCAGGTCAAAGGTTTCTCCAGTCAGTCCGCCCCGTTCTTCGATAATTTTCGTTACCGCTATGGTCATGTCACGACCGTAGTCACCGTAGGGTACTAGGTGAGTCGCCCAGGCCATTTGATCTGCCAGAATGGCATCCCATGGAAGTAGGAGCGATTCCCCGCCGCCGCCTTGGCGGGGGAAGACGAAGAGAAGGGCGTCCATGGGCATTCCCGACAGATAGGCAAGGGACGGGTTGCGGCTTGATTCAGCATCGGCCACAAGCGCCCCGGCCAGCCCGTTTTCGCTAAGCCAGTCGCCTGCCCGATTGATTCGGTTTTGATAGAGTTCTTTAGTTTGCAACGATGTTCACCAGTTTATCCGGAACGGTAATGATTTTTCTGATGGTGGTTCCCTCCAGAAGTTCCTTTATCCGTTCGTGGGCTTTGGCCCGTGTTTCCAACTCTTCCCGGGATAGTCCCGCAGGGAGATCCAGCTTAGCCCTTACTTTTCCATTGATCTGCAGCACCACCTGAACCTCTTCCTCCACGGTGAGGGCTTCATCCCATTCCGGGAAGGGGCGGAGGGAGAGGGACGGAGGATGGCCCGCCATCTCCCAGAGCTCTTCTGCCAGGTGAGGAGCATAGGGACAGAGGATGTGGAGAAATGGTTCCCATACCGACCGGGGTAGGGTTTCCAGTTTGAAAGCTTCGTTGACGAAGATCATCATCTGAGCGATGGAGGTGTTGAATTCCATGTTGTCCGTATCAAGGCTTACCTTTTTAATGGTTTGGTGGAGAACCTTGAGTATTTCGGGGGTAGGCTCTTCATCGGTGATCTGTTTTTCTGTGAGCCGCCAGACTCGATCAAGAAACCGGTGTACCCCTACAAGGCCTTTAGTCTGCCACGGTTTGGAAACCTGCAGGGGGCCCATGAACATTTCATAGAGCCGCATGGCATCGGCACCGAAGTCCCTGATGATGTCGTCGGGGTTAATCACGTTCTTCAGGCTCTTTGACATTTTGGCAATCACCTGTTCAACCTCTTCGCCGGTGGCTTTCTCGATAAAGATGCCGGGAGCGCTTTCCTCCACCTCATCCACGGGAACCAGTGATTTATTGGGCCGCTGGTAGGCAAAGCTGGTGATCAGTCCCTGATTAACCAGCCGTTGGAAGGGTTCAGCTGTTTTTACCACCCCCAAATCAAAGAGGACCTTGTGCCAGAACCGGGCATAGAGCAAATGGAGAACCGCATGTTCCGCCCCGCCCACATAAAGGTCCACGGGCATCCAGTAATCTTCTTTCTCGGGGGATACAAAAGTATCTTTGTTATGAGGATCAAGGTACCGCAGATAGTACCAGCAGGAACCCGCCCACTGAGGCATGGTGTTGGTTTCCCTTTTGGCATTGCCTCCACAGACCGGACAAGTGGTGTTGACCCACTCTTCTATTCTGGCCAAGGGGGATTCC
>CAYYNJ010000091.1:0-2135 GCA_964472775.1 uncultured Spirochaetaceae bacterium | reverse complement strand
GGAGGGTCAGAGGAAGCTGATTTTCCGGAAGCGGGACTATGCCGCAGTCGGGACAGTGGACGATAGGAATTGGTTCTCCCCAGTACCGCTGTCGGCTGAAGATCCAGTCCCGGAGTTTGTAGTTAACCGCTCCTTCTCCTAAGCCGCGTTTTTCCAGCCAGGCAATGATGGTATCGATGGCTTCCTGCTTGTCCATTCCATCAAGAAGGCCGGAGTTTACGTGGGCCCCATCGCCGGTAAAGGCTTCCTCTTCGATATTTCCTCCTTGGAGGACTTCGATAATGGGCAGTTCGAAAACCTTGGCAAATTCCCAGTCCCGCTCATCGTGTGCGGGAACCGCCATTATGGCGCCGGTTCCGTAGGATATCAGGACGTAGTCGGCGATCCAGACGGGAATTTTCTCATCGTTTACAGGATTTACGGCATAGGCTCCGGAGAACACACCGGTTTTTTCTTTGGCCAAGTCCGTCCGCTCTAAATCCGACTTAAGGCTGGCTTGCCGAATGTAATCATTAACCGCTTTTTTCTGTTCAGAAGTGGTAATCTTCTCAACCAGGGGGTGTTCGGGGCTGAGAACCATGTAAGTAGCGCCGAAGAGGGTGTCGGGGCGGGTGGTGTAGACCTCAATTTCGTCCTCACCTGCGGCCAACTTAAACCGTACGTTGGCCCCGGTTGAACGGCCTATCCAGTTACGCTGCATAGCTTTAATTGATTCTGACCAGTCCAGATTTTCCAGATCATCAAGCAGGCGATCGGCGTAGGCGGTGATTTTAAGAATCCATTGACGGATGTTTTTCTTCTCCACCTGATTTCCGCAGCGGTCACAGGTTCCATCATTGACCTCTTCGTTGGCCAAGCCGGTCTGACAGGAGGGACACCAGTTGATGGGAGCCTGGGATTCGTAGGCCAATCCCTTTTTATAAAGTTGCAGAAAAATCCACTGAGTCCACCGATAATAATCGACCGAGTGGGTAGAGATCTCCCTATCCCAGTCATAGGAAAAACCTAGGCACGTAATCGGTTTCCGGAAGTGGGCAATGTTCGCCTCGGTGGTCACCCGGGGATGAGTGCCGGTCTTTATAGCATAGTTTTCTGCGGGTAGACCGAAGGAGTCAAAACCCATGGGATGGAGGACGTTGAATCCCTTCATCCTTAGATAGCGGCAGTAAATATCCGTAGCGGTGTACCCTTCGGGATGGCCAACATGGAGCCCTGCACCGGATGGGTAGGGGAACATATCCAGGACATAGCGCCGCTTCTCCCGGGGGACGGAGGAATCTTCTTCGGTTCGGAAGGTCTTGTTATCCTCCCAGTACTTCTGCCATTTTGCTTCTATCTGTGTAAAAGGGTATTTGCTCATGGGAGGTATATTAGCCGTTATATGGTAGATTGCCAAGCCCATGATAGTTTTGCATGGTTTTCATATGGAGAGATCAATAATTATTTTAAGCAATATTAAAATCGATTACTTAACAGCCAGAATGTTACTTGAAATATAAGGAAAGCAAATGGTTAAAATCAAGTCGGGAGGATCAACCAGGTCTCTCCGGTTTTGCCGAATATGCTGGACAGCGCTAAATGAGTAATCAAATACTGTTTTAGAGAGATGAGCTTTAACAGGGTTGAGTGAGATATATTCAAAAACCTTTATTAACTGTACCAGAGAGTAAATTATTTTACTCTTGAAGCGGTCATACCAAACATGCCCTTTATATCCAAAAATTTTATTGAATTTTATAGCAAAAACACTCAATATCCATTGCATAATCCTTGAGATGTCTGTGTTTTTTCTAGGTTGAATCAACAAATGAATATGGTTACTCATTATGCAGAAATGTTTTAACTTGAAGCCGAACTTCCCTTTAGCTCTTTCAAGAATAAGGAGAAACTCTTCTTTCAGTTCCCTGGATTGCATGATAAATTCTCCCCTGTTTGTTCGCGCGGTTATATGGTAACAGCCTCCATCTTCCTTTTGCCTAGGTTTTCTCATACCCTATATAACTCATAATCTGCCTGGGTGATTCTATGGGCTGGTTTAAACTAATCTTTTTTTACTATTCCTCCGTCCCCCGCAGAAGTTGGTTGACCTGGCCGGAGCATAGGCAAGATAGCTGATCCTGGCCGCGATGATCTCT
>CAYYNJ010000090.1:0-10056 GCA_964472775.1 uncultured Spirochaetaceae bacterium | reverse complement strand
CCAAAAGGCCAGTACCTCTTCACCTCGGGAACCAAAAGGGCCATGAAGAGGGCGTAGAGAACGATCCCCAGGCTCAGCTCCAACTTTTCTGGTACCACCCCGCCGGCTAAGAGTCCCGTCACGGTTCCCGAGACCCAGCCTAAATAGGCGGTGGCCTCCACGGTAAGGATGTAGGGGGCGGTCAGAGATCTTCGGGAAAAAGAGAGGAGGGAAAAGGTTTCATCGGTAACCCCGAAGGCCACGGGAAACCGAAGCAGCAGGGGTATCCGGGTACGGAGAGATAGACTGGCGCTCATGAGAAAATGACGCAGGTTCAGCAGGAACACCGCCGCGGCGATTTCGATCAATCCTGCCGAGGCCGCCACCAGGGAAACCGCCAAAAATTGACTAGCCCCGGCAAAAACGATCAGCGACATGAGGGTTCCCTCAAAGAGGGTGAACCCGGCGAACCGGGCCCCCAGGCCGAAAGCCACGGCGGCGGGAAAATATCCGAAAAAAATGGGCAGCCCGTCGAGGAGACCGGATTTTACAGGTGAAATGGTTTTCATGGTCCTAGGGCTATCCACGGCGGCATCCTGTGATAATTACAAAAAATTCGGTGAAAAGGAACCGTCTCCTAGTGCAAAAACCGGAAAAGGCTTGTAAAGTTGAATCAGCACGGTGCATCTAAGAATAGACGGGTCATCCCCTGTGTCTCTGCTCCTATGCACTAAACCATATTTTTACTAAGGATGTAAATATGAAAAAGCGCGTAAAATTCATGGTCACCGCCTTCCGGGACGGCTTTCAATCCGTTTACGGGGCCCGGGTCTTTACCAAAGACTTTCTTCCCGCCGTTGAAGCCGCCAGGGCCGCGGGGATCGACCATTTCGAAGCCGGCGGAGGGGCCCGGTTCCAGTCCCTCTATTTCTACTGCAACGAAGACGCCTTTGAAATGATGGATGCCTTCAGGGCCGCCGCCGGCCCCGATGCCAACCTCCAGACCCTGGCCAGGGGTGTGAACGTGGTAGGCTTGGATTCTCAGCCCAGCGATGTAATCAAACTCCACGCCCAGCTGTTTAAGAAACACGGCATTACCACTATCCGGAACTTCGATGCCCTGAACGATGTGAACAACCTGATCTACAGCGGTCAGTGCATCGTCGATGCGGGGCTGAAACACGAGGTGTGTGTCACCGTCATGGAGCTGCCCCCGGGCTGTTCGGGCTCCCATACCGCCGAATTCTACATCGATACCCTGCAGCAGATCCTTGATGCAGGCATTCCCTTTGACTCGATCTGTTTTAAAGACGCTTCGGGAACGGCAGTGCCTTCCAAGGTTTATGAAACCATCAAGCTGGCCCGGAAAAAACTGGGCGAGAAAACCCACATTACCTTCCACACCCACGAAACCGCCGGCATCAGCGTTCTGGCCTATAAAGCCGCCCTGGATGCAGGAGCGGATCAGATTGACCTGTCCCTGGATCCCGTCTCGGGAGGAACCTGTCAGCCCGATGTGATCACCATGTGGCACGCCCTGCGGGGCACCGACTACGATCTCGGCATCGACGTGGACAAGGTAAGAGAAGCGGAAGAGGTATTCAAGGAGTGTATGAAGGATTACTTCATGCCTCCGGAAGCCAAGAAGGTAGAACCCATCATCCCCTACTCCCCCATGCCCGGAGGAGCCTTGACCGCCAACACCCAGATGATGCGGGACAACAACATCCTCGACCGGTTCGACGACGTCATCGCCGACATGGGAGAGGTGGTGGAACGGGGAGGCTTCGGCACCTCGGTAACCCCGGTTTCCCAGTTCTACTTTCAGCAGGCCTTTAACAATGTCATGTTCGGCCCCTGGAAACGGTTTGCCGAAGGGTACGGGAAGATGGTTCTCGGCTATTTTGGAAAGACCCCGGTTCCGCCGGACCCCGAGATTGTTAAAATGGCCCGGGAGGCCATGAAGCTGGAACCCACCACCAAGACGGTACAGGAACTCAACGATTCGGATCCCACCAAAGGTCTGGCCCCCGCCCGGGTCATGCTGGAGGAAGCAAAACTGGAAATTACCGACGAAAACCTGTTCATTGCCGCCACCTGTAAAGAGAAGGGCATCGCCTTCTTGAAGGGTGAAGCCAAGGTGGGAGTCAGGAAACTCAGCGATGCCCCCGAAGCCGCCGGCCCGGCAGCCCCGATAGCCCCGGCAACCCCCAAGGCCGCGGCCCCCGCCGCCGCCAGCGGTATGACCTACGACATCATCAGCCACCTGACCGGAACCGTGGCATCCCTTTCCGCTGCCGCCGGAGATCTGGTGAAGGCGGGCGATCCCTTGTTCACTGCTAAGGTGAACGGTACGGATGTCACCGTCGCCTCCCCCATCAACGGAAGGATCGACAGCCTAGCCATCGAAGCCGCTTCAGACCTTGCCGACGGAATGGAAGTGGCGGTCATGGTGGGAGGATCCGGAGGCGGTACCGCCGCACCCCGGACCGCCGCCCCGGCGGCCCGGTCGGCTCCGGCGGCGAAAGCGGCCCCGGCCGCTGCTCCCGCCCCTGCGGCGGCTCCTTCGGGCGCCCCGGCGGGGGGTTCCCCGGTGACCGCCAACCTCCCCGGCACGGTGCTGAAGGTGCTTGTCAGCGTGGGAGACTCGGTGGCCGAAGGGGACATGATCATGACCGTGGAATCCATGAAGATGGAAATAGAAATTCCCGCCACCGCCGCCGGGACCGTCACCGCCCTTCCCGTGGCCCCGGGAGCCCAGGTTGCCTCGGGAGACGTGCTGGCCACCATCGGTTAACCGTGATAAGAAAATGACAAGAGCCCGGCCAAAGGCCGGGCTCTTGTCATTTTGGTAAAACGAAGATGTAGAGGATGGGTGAGACTTGTTTAAAAATTGGTTAATTTTTGAACAAGTCTTCGAAGAAAAATTGGCAGGTTTTTCATTGAATTACGTTGTGTAGATTTGCCAATTTTTCTTCATTCACATTAGGGAAGAAAATCCAAAAAACACTGGTTTTTTGGATTTTCCTCGAATGCCAGCGCGATTAGCCTTGAGCGCAGGTGCCCATACTCGAGAATCTTCGTTTTACTTGGGTAATACCTTCATCAAAATTGGAATTGATGCGGCCAGAGCTACTCCCGGTACTTTTCGTAAACCTCTAAACAGCGCGGGAGGGCGGCCTTGAAGCAGCTCATCACCATGGGATCAAAGTGGCCTTCCATTTTATTTTCCATGATATCCAGGGTCTTCTCGATGCTGTAGGCTTCTTTGTAGGGCCGGGTGGTGGTCAGGGCGTCAAAAACATCCGCCATGGCGACGATTCGGCCGGCCAGGGAAATCTCTTCGCCCTTCTTTCCCCGGGGATACCCCCCGCCGTTGAATTTCTCGTGATGATCCCCGATCAGTTCCACCGCGGTGGTCATCAGGGGATCTTGAAGAAGGTCGCCCAGGCTCTTGTTCATTCCCTGGATAACCCGCTCCCCGATGGTCACATGCTGCTGCATCGCCTTGGTCTCTTCCGGGTCCAGACGGCCCGGCTTTCTCAGGATCGCATCGGAAACGCCAATTTTACCGATATCATGGAGGGGGGCGAACCAGAGCATCTCCCGGATGAACCGGGGCCCGATACCGCCGTATTGGTTATAGTACTCCTGGGCGATGAAGTACGAGTATTTTGACATCCTTAGGATGTGCAGCCCCGTTTCACTGTCCCGTTCCCCCATGAGAAGAACAAAGGCGTTGGCCGTTTCGGAAACAACCTGCTGCAGAAGGAATTCCAGGTAAATCCGCTGCTTAAGCACATTGATGATGCGGTAGGCAAAATGTTTATGCTCTTCGGTATAGGAGTGTTTTTCCAGGGAAGAAACGAAAAAGAACCCCACACACCGCTGCCGGAAGAAGAGCGGGAGGGTCAAGCTTGACTGGATTCCCTCCTCCAGGACCCTCAAGGTCGAGTTGGATGGTTTTTTAGCCGCCGCATAGGTGGGCAAATCGTTGATGATCCGGGGTTTCCCCGTATAGAGTACCGTTTCAAGCCCCGTACCGCCGATAGATTCCGAATAGCCCGGTTCGAGGTGCACCTGACCGTAGGTGGTGTGGGCCGCCTCGGCTATGGCGTGGCCTTGGTTATCGAGGAACGCCACCGCCACACGGTCGCAGGGCATGACATCCTTAATCTGATCGTATACGGTCTCCATCAATTGGTTCAGGTTTCCGTGAACCTCCATGTCCTGCAGGGCCCGCTCCAGTTGAAGATCCCCGGAAACCCGCTGAACAATCCGGGAAAAATCCTTCAGTTCCGTAATTTTCTCCATGAAGGGGTCGGTAAAATCGCTCTGTTCAAAATTGAGAATCCGGTGAATGCCCCGGGCGCCTTGAAGGACCGAAGCGAGAAACCGGGTAAAGGCGTAGCGCCACAGAAGGACCATCACCGCCACTATCAGAGCCATCACCACCCCGGCCACCGAGAATTGGGTAATCCGTCCTAAAATGAACCCCTGGTAGTCGGTCAGAACATCCCTGACCGTGTAGGCGTAGTCCCTTATCTGTTCTTGGTAATAGAGCTGCCCCGTTTCAGTGGCGTAGGCGGGGGGAATGAGAATGTTCACCTCTTGAATTTGAGACGAAGAAGAACGGGGGATGCGGCACAGTTCGGCGTAAACCGCCTGAACCTGGGTAGACGCCGCCTCGCCCTGCCGGGCCGCCAAGGCCAGGCTGTTCACCTGCCGGAGAATAACCCGGGATTCCTCGGCAATAACATTGTGGGTCCGGACAAATCCCAAAACCAAAGCCAGAACACCTATCACAAAACCCAGAAAAACCAGGGTTAAAACGAGGATTAATCGGCTCTGTTTGTTGATGCTTCGAGATTTTCGGCTCACCCGGGGTCCACTCATGATGTATTAAATCATATACAGCAAGAATGTCTTGTCAAGGCACCCGGGAAAACTAGACGAAAGAAACCAGGAACCTTACCGGAGCAAACCGGCTCACGCCCCCTTTACCTTTCTGGCCAGGCTGGCGTTCCGGGCATTACTGCGGACCACCCTCTTGGCCAGGAGTTTGGACAGGAAGATTCCATAGTGGGGGTATTCCCTGATCACATTGACGAAATTCTTCCTGCTCAGTTTTATCAATTTCCCGGGGGTTTCAGCCCTTACCGTGGCGGACCTTTTTTTATTCAGGAGAAAAGACATCTCCCCCATGAAGATATCCCCCACCGTGAGCATACCCACATGCTTGTTCCGGTGAAACACACTATAGGTGCCGCTGGAGATGTAATAGAGAAAGTCGCTGCTCTCTCCCTCCCGGAAGACGATGTCGTTCTTCTGTACCTGGTAAACTTCCTGATTGGAAAGCCCGGCGGGAATCTCCCGGGGAAGGCCCTCTTCATGGGCCACCGTCATGGTCACTTCGTTCCCTGCCTCGTTGTAGGTCAGGCTCTGACCGAGCATATTGGCCATTTTAATGCCCCGGCCGTGGAGACTTAGATGATCCTGGCTTTCCACCTTGGCCAGATGGGTAGCCACATCAAAACCTTCCCCTTCATCACGGATGATAAAAATACTGCGGTCCTTGCGGATTTCCCAGTCTACATACACCTTCTTGGCCGCCACATCGGGATCCTGGCAGGCCCGGTTCACCAGGTCCACCACCGAAAGCCCCTCTTCCATGGCCCGGGTCTTCTCGTCGTAGCTAATGCCGCAGTTCCCGTGCTCCACCCCGTTGACGATAAGTTCCGCCAGGGCTAATTGCAGCAGCATCTTATTATCGGGGCTGATCACCCCCCGTTGGGCTAGAATGGTAGCACCGATACCGGCGAAGAGGGGAACCGCCAGGATATCATTATCGATGACAAAGCTGCCCGAAGCCTCGTTAAAGAGGTTTTTGGTAAATTCCCGTTGAAAGATGATCTGATAATTCTCTTCGATAATTTCAACACTGCGAAGAAGATGAGTCCTGATCCTGTTCTGCTCCAGCAGGGTCAGAACATTCAAATCCTTCATTTTCCGCAGAATTTCTTCTTCGTCGGTGTACTCCTGATTGAAGAGCCCGATGATACCGAAGTTCAGAAGCCAGGTGTCGTCTAGGATGTGACTGATGATCCGCTCCAAATCCACCTGAGGATCGGAAAAATTGATCACCACCACCTCCGGCAGCTCGTAGTTGAGGAATTCCAGGATCTCGTCGGTGGCTTCCAGAAAGCGCAGCTCATACTCCTGTCCGCCGCCCTTACTAAAAGCTTGGTTTATCCGGGAAAAGATTTCTTTGTCACTATTTATAATACCCAACGTGCCCAAAACGGTACCCCCTGCTTCTTTTTCGACAGAAGGGGGATAAACCATGAGCCGTTAAGATACGGTACCGTCCGAACCGCCTTCACAACAGCGGCAGTCGCCGTTGCAGGAGGCGCTGGCCGGAATCACCGAAGATTGGCGGCAGGTGGGACAAATAGGAGGTTCGGGATCCTCCCATTTGAAGGGCCTGTGGCAGCGGCGGCAGCAGTAAACATGATCGGAAAAGAGGATTGATCCCCCGGAAATCTCCAGAACCACCCCCTCCACAAGAAATACGGCCATCTTTTTCCGGGCCCTTCTGATCAGCCGGGTAAAGGTGGGCCTTGATACACCCATGATGGCCGCCGCCGCACCGTGATCATAGCCCAGCTTGTCGGTGAGACGAATCGCCTCAAATTCATCGAGAGGCATAACAATTGTCTTCCCCGTTTTTTCTTCCGTTTTTTCGGGGCCGAACCGAAAAACCCTGGGAGGAGCTTCTACGGTTCGGCATTTCTCTAACCTGGCCATGACACCATTATAATTTCTTCTCTCTCTTAGGCAATATCCCCGCATCTCTCCTTTACATTAATACCATGTCTTTTTATTATGAACCATAGTTCACTAAAAACAGGAGAAGATAATGGCAAAGAAATATCTCATCGTGGGCGGTTCCGCCGCGGGTCCCAAGGCAGCATCGAAAATCCGCAGGCTGGATCTGGAAGCGGATATCACCATCATCCAGAAAGGAAAATACCTCAGCATGGCGTCCTGCGGTTATCCCTATTTCGTGGGCGGGGTCTTCGACGACCCCAATCAGCTCATCGCCACCCCCACGGGAGCTCCTCGGGATACCGGTTATTTTTCCAACGTGCAGGGAATCAAGGCTCTGGTGGAGACCGAAGCCCTTTCCATCGATCGAAAAAATAAAACCATCAAGGTTAAAGACCTGCCCAGCGGAAGAGAAAGCGAAATGGCCTACGACAAGCTGGTTCTGGCCACCGGCGCCTCACCGGTTAAGCCTCCCATTCCCGGAATTGACCTGGAAGGCATCGATACCCTCCAGAGCATGGAAGACGCCATGGCCTTGAAAAAAGTGGCGGTGGAAAAAAAGGTCAAGAGAGCCGTGGTGGTGGGCGGCGGTCTCATCGGTATCGAAACCTGTGAAGCCCTGCAGCTGGCGGGCATCGATATCACCGTGGTGGAGATGCAGGACCAGGTCCTCCCCTTCCTCGATTGGGAGATGGCGAAACTGGTGGAAAACCACATGAGAGAAAAGGGCGTTAATGTAATAACCGGCCGGGGGGTTACCAAATTCCTGGGAGAAAAGGGACGGGTCAACGGTGTTGAACTATCCGATGGCGAGGTCATCCCCTGCGACCATGCGGTTATTTCCATCGGTGTAAGGCCCAACTCTCAGATCGCCCAGGAGGCGGGTCTGAAGGTGGGAGAATCCCGGGGCATATCGGTGAACCGCTTCATGCAGACCAGCGACCCCGACATCTACGCCGCCGGAGACTGTGTGGAAGTGACCAATCTGATCACCAAGAACAAACAGCACTGGCCCATGGGAGACGCCGCCAACCTGCAGGGCCGGGTACTGGCCCAGAATGTGGTGGAAGGCAACATTGAAGAGTACAACGGCGCCATCGGTACGGGAATCTGCAAGGTCTTTGAGCTGACCGCCGGAGCCACCGGACTTTCCGAAAAGATGGCGGAACGGGAAGGGTTCCAGAACATCATCACCGCCATCCATGCCGCCCCGGACAAACCGGGATTCATGGGGGGATCGGCGCTGATCATCAAACTGATCGCCGCCAAATCCACGGGAAAACTGCTGGGGATGCAGGCCGTGGGCGTGGGAGATGTGTCAAAGCGGGTAGCCACCGCCGCCATGGCCCTCCACGGCCAGCTCTGTCTCTCCGAGATGGTCAACCTGGATCTTCCCTATGCGCCCCCCTTCTCTCCCGCCATCGACAACTTCATCGCCGCGGTCCATATGCTGGAGAACAAGTGGCGGAAACTGATGGACGGTATCTCCGCCGCCCAGTTGAAAAAGAAGCTGGATCGGGGGGAAAAACCGTTCATCCTGGATGTGCGGGGGATGGATGAGTATGAAACCCTCCGCCTCGGGATAGGAGAAACGGTGATTCCCCTGGGAACCCTGCGCCAACAGCTGGATAAGCTCCCCAAAGACAAAAACGCCGAAATCGTCACCTACTGTAAAATCTCCCTGCGGGGTTATGAAGCCTCCTGCTGTCTCCGGGCCTTGGGATACACCAACGTCAAGGTTCTGGAAGGGGGCATCGCCGCCTGGCCCTTCCCCAGAGAAAAATAGATCCGCCCCCGGGGTCCCGATTCCGGGGCCCCGGGCCTTTACTTAAGGCCCTTTTCCCCTCTAAGATAAGTTCATGCAGACAAAAACCATCCTTGCCAGGGGACACCTGATTGACTCGGGCATCATGTCCCAAATCCTCAACCTCATCATCGACGAGGGAAGCGATTATAAGATTCTCAACTTCACCGTGGGTAAAGCCCAAGACCAGATGTCGGATCTGGAGCTGCAGCTTTTCAGTGAAACCGAAGAAAAGTTGAGCCGCCTCATGGAAAAACTGGTACTTCTCGGAGTCTGGGAGAAGGGGGCGGTGGAATCCCGGTTCCGGGAGGCTGAGAAGGACGGCTGCGTCCCCGAAGATTTCTATTCTACCTCCAACCACCGGACCGAAATATTCCTTGACCGCCGCTGGCAGCCCGTGGCGAAACAGCGGATGGATGCCATGATCGTCCTGCGGCCCGAGGGCCCGGAATGCATCAAACTCAGAGATGTAAAAAAGGGTGACAAGATCCTCTGCGGCACCGAATCGGTCCGGGTTCACCCCCCCGACGCCGAGCGGCAATCCGAGGGGTTCGGCTTTATGACCAACGACGTCTCGTCGGAGCGGAGCGACAGCATTGCGGTCCGGAAGGTGGCGGAGGAGCTGCAAAAACTCAAGGAAGAAGGCCGGAAAGCGGTGGTGGTGGCGGGCCCGGTGGTGGTCCACACCGGCGGAGCGGGAGCCCTGGCGGCGCTGATCCGGGAGGGGTTCATCCACGGCCTGTTGGGAGGCAACGCCATCGCCGTCCATGACCTGGAATCTCAATTCTACGGGACCTCCCTGGGGGTGGACATGGAGACAGGCAAGCCGACCCACGGGGGCCACTACCACCACATGCGGGCCATCAACAAAATCAACAGCCACGGGTCTATCCGGAAGGCGGCGGAGGCGGGAGCCCTCACCGGCGGGCTGATGTACGAGGTCATCAAATCGGGAATTCCCTTCTGTCTGGCGGGCTCCATCCGGGATGACGGCCCCCTGCCGGAGACGGTGATGGACATGGTGGAGGCCCAGAACCAATACAGCAAGATCATCAAAGATACGGATATGCTGATCATGCTGAGCACCATGCTCCATTCCATCGGGGCGGGCAACATGACCCCTTCCTGGGTAAAAACCATCTGCATCGACATCAACCCTGCGGTGGTGACAAAACTTTCCGACCGGGGCACCGGCCAGGCGGTGGGCATCGTCAGCGACGTGGGCCTTTTCCTGCGGGCTCTGGCGGCGGAGCTGGGCCTTTCCTTCGAGTAGGCCGGGAAACACAGAGGCGGATTGCGATTTCCCCCCATTCAGCATATAGTAAACAGAATATGCAGGAGGCAGTGATGAGTCTGGAAAACCACTTTCAACCCTTCCGGGAAAACATCGTCGGTTACGGTGCCAAGGTGACCACCCCCCAGGGGGAAAAACCCCTGGTCTACGC
>CAYYNJ010000089.1:0-10208 GCA_964472775.1 uncultured Spirochaetaceae bacterium | reverse complement strand
CTTTTGTACCCATAGCTCAGCTGGATAGAGCATTAGATTGCGGATCTAAAGGTCGGAGGTTCGAATCCTCTTGGGTACGCAACTTTCACCGCCGGTGAGGCTGTGGATTTTTTGGAGAGATGCGAGAGCGGTTGAATCGGGCGGCCTCGAAAGCCGTTGTACAGCTTGCTGTACCGAGGGTTCGAATCCCTCTCTCTCCGCTGAAACTGTTACTATTGGAGAGATGTCCGAGAGGCCGAAGGAGCACGCTTGGAAAGCGTGTGTGCCCTAACCGGGTACCGAGGGTTCGAATCCCTCTCTCTCCGCTTTTTTTTTGCGCCAGCCGGGCGCTGCGCAAGGGGCGACCGCCCAACTCCGTCAGGACCGGAAGGTAGCAGCGGTAAGCGGTTTGTTCCTGTGCCGCAGATTGCTTGGTTGGCGCTTCTTTTATCCGGGTAATTTCTCTCCACTCAACAATTGACCTTTACCTTATTTGGCTCTACACTTGGGTTATGAAAAAAATCATCCTTATGGCGAGTCTGTTTTTTCTCTTTTCCTCGGCCTTTCTTTTAGGTCAGACTAAGGAAGAATGGAATTCTCTGACGAATTTTGACATGACCCTTGAGGCGTTAAGCGAGATGGCCGAGCAACCCGGGGCCCTGGAAACAGCGGCGGACAAGGTGCTGGTTCTTCGTGGTGTTGTGGGAACTCGTCAGGTATCGATTAATGACGGTGAAAACTATCAAGCCGAACTGGAAATTATCTCTGGAAAATGGATTGGCCTTGAAGAAGTCCGAATGTATTCGGTGATCGTGGTTCTTTCGGGACAGGAGTTTGTCAACCATGTTCCTGCGGGCAGAACGCGTAATCCTCATCCCGACGAGGTTCCTCTTAACAGCGATGTTTTAGTCGCAGGAAGGCTGCTGGGGGTGGCGGATCTGGACGGCCGTGCTGTTCCGGTGCTGGACTGCTACGATATCAGGATTTTAAACTAAAAAAGTTGATGTGATGGGGCCTTATTATGGGCCCTTCACTTGAGACGGCCGCCCTCTCCACGGTATTTCTTAATTCCCTAATATTTCCCGGCCACTGGTAGGCGCATAGTTTTTCCAGGGCATTTACTGAGAGTTTCCTGGTATTGTAGGGAGGCGTCATTTCTTTAAGAAAATGGTCAGAGAGGAGAGGAATGTCATCTTTTCGTTTCCGCAGCGGCGGTACATGAATGACTATGGTGTTTATTCTATAAAGCAGGTCGGTTCGGAAGAGATTATCCTTCAGCTTTTTTTCTAACATGTCGTTGGTGGCCGAAATAAACCGGGGACTGGCGGGAATAACATCGGTGGACCCCAGCGGTGTAATCGTCTTGTCTTCCAGCACTCTGAGTAGTTTTGCCTGGGAGGGCAGGGCCAGTTCGCCGATTTCATCTAAAAAGAGAGTTCCGCCGTGGCTTTTTTCAAAAAACCCGACCCGGTCCACCGCTCCGGTAAATGCCCCTCTGCGGCTGCCGAATAGCTCTGTTTCCATTAATTCATTCGGTATGGCGGCGCAATTTATGGGAACAAAGGGCGCTTTATTTCTTAAAGAAAGGCTATGAAGGGTTTGGGCTACCAGCTCCTTACCAGAACCTGTTTCCCCTAGAATGAGGACAGAGAAGTCGCAAGGAGCTGCTGCGGCTATTTCCTTTTTTAGCTTCCGGCAGCTTTGAGATTGTCCGATGATGCAAGCCAGCTCTTCAGATTTTTCGTTCACAGATGTCAGGCTGTTTTTTATGATCAGCCGGGCTAGGCCGTGTACAATGGCCGGAAGCTCGGGAAAATCCTGGGGGACACAGAGAAAATGGTAAGCCCCCTGTTTTATGGCTGACATGGCTAGCCGGTAGTCTGGCTTGGGAGGTAGTAAAATTATAGGGATGTAGGGTTTCTCTTCGTGGAGGCTCTTTAGCAGCTCGAGAGATTCGGACTCATCCTCATTGGTGCGAATAAAGATAGTGTCCGGTGAATGGCGATTAATTTCGGTTCTGACGTTTTCTTTGGAAGATACCGAAATAACACGGCAGGGAAACGGCACCAGAACCTGAACAATCTGGTGAGTTAATAAGTCTCTATCTATCACTACTATTTTTATCATATTCTTTTTAATCGTGCCCGAATAACAGATAGCGGTACCGAAGTAACCGAAAAATGAGAACGGATTGAAAAAAGGGGCGGCTACGGAATTATAAAACCTCCTGCTCTGCCCAAAAACCCGATCTCTCCGTACTTACAGACACTTTAAGTCCACTGAATTTTCTATTTTAACAATCTGAGATCAGGATGCAAGATAAAAAAGAAAAAAAACTGAAATTTTTCTCTTTTTTTTAAGAAAATATCATACTTGCCCAAGAAAGAACCGTTGTGGTACTTTGTTTTATGGTCTATGGAAAAATTCTTCTTCAAATGTTTGATTTTCGGTACCTTCTCAAAAATCTCCTGCTGCTGCTTTTATTAGCCCTTTTGCCTTTTGGGGACATGGTTCTTCTTCTTTTTTTGGGGGAGCTGGTGGGCCGTTATCTGGTTTTCGCCGCCGCCATAGCCACCGGTTTACTGGGGTTCTTCCTGGGGTTGTTTTTTATTCAGCGTCAATTAAAAAAAGTAAGAACATCTGTTAAAAAAGGCGTTGATCCGCAACGGGTGTTTTCCTCTTTAGCGGGCGTTATTCTAGGATCTTTGTTTTTGCTTTTTCCAGGGTTTATAACCGACACCATCGGACTTATCATGCTTCTTCCCTTGTTCCGTGAGATTATAGGGAAGGTGATTATTCGTCGGCTAGGGGTTCCTGTGAAAGAAATCAATGAGTTTTTAAAACTTTACGATATGTAAAACCGGTCCGCCCCCCTTGCGGGAGCGGACCGGAATCGCTCATTTTAGACCAGCCCGGGAAAATCGAGGGTGGCAAAATAATCCTTCACCGTTTCAGCCCTGCGGATCAAGGCGATAGAACCATCTTGCTTTAAGAGGAGCTCTGCGCTTCGAAGTTTCCCGTTATAGTTGAAACCCATGGCGTATCCGTGGGCTCCGGTGTCGTGAATTACGAGAATATCGCCGGGCTCGGTTACGGGGATTTCACGGTTAATGGCAAACTTATCGTTATTCTCACAGAGCGAACCGGTGATGTCGCAGATCTCTGTGGAAGATTTTTCTTTACCCGGAACGGTTATGTGATGATAAGCACCGTAGAGGGCGGGGCGCATCAAGTTTGCCATGCTGGCATCCAGACCAATGAAGGTTTTGTAGGTTTCTTTGCGGTGTAGAACGGTGGAAACCAGATATCCGAAGGGGCCGGTGATCATCCTTCCCGATTCCATGACAATTCTTAGCGGTTTTAGACCTGGCTTGCTGATCTTTTCTTCGTACAGGTTTTTTATCTTCCTTGAGATGTATTCAACATCCACCGGTTTATCTTCCGGTTTGTAGGGGATTCCAAACCCTCCGCCAAGATTGATGAAATCAAAGTCAATCTGTAAATCCCGGGAGAGATCTGCCACCAGGTCTAGAAGTATTTGAGCTGTTTCTACGAAATAATCAGAGTTTAGTTCATTAGAAGCCACCATGGTGTGGAGGCCGAATTTGGTCACGCCTTTGGTCTTCATGATCTTGTAACCTTCAAAGAGCTGCTCTCTGGTAAATCCGTATTTAGCCTCTTCGGGTGTTCCGATTATGGCGTTCCCTTCTTTTAGAGGCCCGGGGTTGTAGCGGAAACAGATGGTTTCGGGTATCCCCGCGTGTTTTTCCAGAAAAGAAATATGACCGATATCATCCAGATTTATGATGGCTCCGAGATTCTCTGCTTCTTTATATTCTGAGGCAGGGGTATCGTTGGAACTAAAGAAAAGATCATTCCCTTCGATTCCTGCGGCCCGGGCCAGAAGAAGCTCCGGTAGAGAGGAGCAGTCAGCACCCATTCCTTCTTCCTTCAAAATTTTGAGGATGTGAGGATTCGGTAGGGCTTTGACGGCAAAAAAGTTTTTAAATCCCCCGGGAACCCAGGAAAAGGCCTTATAGAGGGCTCTGGCGTTGTCTCTGATGGCTTTTTCATCGTAGATGTGAAACGGGGTAGGGTACTGATTGATAATTTCTTTCAGTTGCTCTATACCAAAGGGCAAGTTCTTTTGGGGCATGGACCATCCTCATGTGTATTATTTTGGATAGATTACGCAGGAAGAAGGAAATAATCAAGAAGCAGAAGACTGTTTGCGAGGGTAAATAAAAGTAGCTGAATCTATTTTTATCCACACTCAGAAACAGCAGGAAGGAAATACTTTTATGGAACCACTAGGATCTCCGGACTACGAAGTAATTTATGAAGATTCTGATTATCTGGTTGTGAACAAAATAAGTTTTATTCCGGTACAACCGGGGAAAAAAGGCAATGATTCTCTCTTAACAAGGCTCAAAGCCGATCCCCGTTGGGTATCTGGTTTTCTTCAGGTTACACAGAGAATCGATCAACCCGTTTCCGGTGTTGTTCTTTTTGCAAAAGATCAGGAAGGATTAGCATCCTTTAATCAAATTCTTCGGGAAGGTAAGGTTAGAAAAACGTATTGGGCGGTGGTTACATCGGATCCAGGAGATAGGGGTGGCTTGGTTCACCACATTCTAACCGATAAAAAAGCTAATCGGAGCCGAGCATTCAGTACGCCCCGAGCCGGTACCAAAAGAGCGGAGATGAAATTTCGTAAACTTGTTACATTTGAGCGGTATTGGGGGATTGAAATCAGCCTGATCACGGGGCGGCAGCACCAGATAAGGGCTCAGCTGGCGGCGGTAAAGGCTCCCATAAAGGGTGATTTGAAATATGGCGCTCCCCGATCCAACCCCGGGGGGGGGATCAGTCTTCATTCCAGATCCCTGGTTTTTTCACATCCGAGGACAGGTGCCGAAATCATTTGTACCGCCGATCCTCCCCGCCGGAGGGATGGAACCCTTGACCCCCTGTGGGCGGGTTTCCCCGTTTGAGGTTTGCCGGTTGCTTGACTTTAATGGGTCAGCTCAGTATCGTTGTCACTTAATTACTGTTTCCGACCGTGGATAAAAAATACTCATAACTGCTTTTCCGAAGAAGAATTGTGCTTCTCATTTCCTGTTACACCGGGCAAGGAGGCTTAAGTTCTTAGTATGCGGGAAGATGAGAAGAGTTTTTATCCATTTTGCGAAACACTAACAATGGGAAAGGAGCTAAGATGACAATTATTCCCGCCATAGACCTCCTGGGAGGACGCTGTGTGCGGCTCTACAAGGGCCGTTACGATGAATCGGTGACCTACCGTAACGATCCCTCTCAGACAGCGGCCGCTTTTGCCGCCGCAGGAGCACGGCGAATCCATATTGTTGATCTCGATGCCGCCCGGTCCAGCGGATCTAACCGCAAGGTTCTCTGGGACATCCGGCAGGCGGTCTCATCAATTATCGAGGTGGGGGGCGGGATTAGATCCGAAAAGGATGTGGAAGAGCTTCTCGAGGCAGGGGCTGACCGCCTGATTCTGGGAACTGTTTTGACCCGGGAGCCGGAAAAGGTGGCGGGGTGGATAAAAAAATACGGGACTGTTTTTATAGCCGGTATCGATGCCTTAGCAGGGCTCGTTAAGGTGGCGGGATGGGAACAAAACGGGGGCGTTTCGGACCTCTCCTTGGCCGCCCAGGCTGGTGAAATGGGGTTCATAAGCATTATTTATACCAATATCGACCGAGACGGAACCTTAGAAGGGCCGGATCTCGAACGAACCATGTTAGTCGCCGAGGCTTCGGGTCTCCCTGTGGTCGTATCCGGAGGGATAAGCGGGATTGAAGATTGCCGGAGGGCCGCAAGCCTTGAGAGTCCCCGGGGATCCGCGGGAATTACGGGAATTATCACCGGAAAAGCGATTTATGAAGGGCGCCTCGACTTGGCCGATGCGGTCAGGTCCATTCAAACCGAAGAGGAAGACTATTTATGGTAGCTGAAGAAATCAAACCCCTGGTCATTCAGGATGAAAACCGATTAGTTATTGCCTTGAAAGCGATGAACCCCAAGGCTTTTCAGAAAAGCCGGGAAAACGGTTTTCTGTGGATTTATCTTACTGAAAACGGCCGGGTTCTTCCTTTCAAAGAGGATATGACCGAAGGTTCCCTGCAGGCCTTGAAAGAAACCGAATACGGTTATTGGGCCCAGGTTCGAACCAACGGGGAATCGGGAGAGGAAGAAGAAGAAGAAGAAGAAGCTGTTCCGGATCTATCCGTTACGGGAAACGCTGGATCTAAGGATGAGGGGGCTCCCCGGTCTGTCGGTGAGGAGGTTCTCGCCGGATTGGCGGCGGTAATTTCTTCCCGGCACCATGATCTTCCCGAAGGATCCTATACCACCCATCTTTTTAAGTCCGGGCCGGATAAAATTAGAAAAAAGCTTGGGGAAGAAGCGGTAGAGCTTATTCTTGCCCGGGACCGGGGCGAGGTGATCTATGAAGCGGCGGATTTATTTTATCACACCTTGGTGCTTCTTGAAGCTTTGAACATCCCTTTATCTGAGGTTCTTGCCGAGCTGAAAGGCCGGTCTTGATTCCGGCCCTGGCCCCCCCCCTTCTTGGGAATCGGCTATCCCTGTGTCGAATTAGGAGAATTACATGAGAAAACCATATCTTGAAAGACTAAAAGCAGGAGTTGTTCTTTTTGACTCCGCCATGGGTACCATGCTTTATGACAAAGGGGTGTTCATCAACCGTTGTTTTGAGGAGGTCAATCTGACCAATCCTCAGATGGTCGGGGAGATTCACGCTGCCAATGTGGAAGCGGGCGCCCAAGTTCTCACGACTAATAGCTTTGGTGCAAACCCGATAAAACTCAAGGGATACAACCTGGCGGACCAGACCGAAGAAATCAATCGGAAATCGGTAGAGATCGCCCGGGAATATGCGGGAGATGAACTGTATGTGGCAGGTTCGGTGGGGCCCCTGGGCCAGCGGCTGGAACCTATTGGTAAAATCAGTCCCATCGAAGCGGAAGAGGCTTTTTCCCGGCAGATGCGGGCCCTTCTGGATGCTGGGGTAGATCTTCTTCTTCTCGAGACTTTTAAAGACCTAGATGAACTGATCCTGGCTGCCAGGACCGCTCGAAAATTGGATCAGAATATTCCTATTCAAGCGCAGATCAGCTTTTCTCATGGGAACGACGGCCATATTCTGGGGGATATCCGTGAAGTGATCCGGCGGTTAGATGCGGAACCTGCGGTGGATGTGCTGGGTTCAAACTGCGGCATTGGGCCGGCCCCCATGCTCGAAGTTCTTTTGGCCATGCGGCAGGAGACGAAAAAGCCCATTTCGATGATACCCGATGCGGGGATCCCCAAGGAGGTCGACGGCCGACAGCTCTATCTTGCCTCCCCCGATTATTTCGCCGAATACGCCATGAGGTTTCAGGAAGCCGGCGCGGTGGCCATCGGAGGCTGCTGCGGTACCACTCCGGAGCACATCCGAAAAATGGGCCAGGCCGTGTTGAACTTGTCGGCGGGACGGAAGAATCTCCTCATTGAATCAGAGCCGTCTGAAACAGCGGTTCAGACGGCAGTACCTTTGGAGGAACGCTCCAACCTTGGCCGGGCATTGGCGGAAAAACGCTGGATCTCCACCGTCGAACTCATTCCTCCCATGGGAGCCGATCTTTCGAAGATTTTGGAAAAAACCGCCGCTCTTAAAACCGGTGGAGTTGTTACGGTAAATCTTCCCGACGGACCCCGGGCTTCTTCCCGAATTTCCGCTCTCATCACCGCCTTGGAGCTGGAAAGGCAGACCGGGGTTGAAACGATTCTTCACGTTTGCTGCCGGGACCGGAATCTTCTGGCCATGCAGGGTGATCTTCTGGGCGCCCAGGCGGCGGGTTTGCGAAATATGCTCTTTATCACCGGGGATCCGCCCAAGGTGGGAAACTATCCGGATGTAACCGGGGTTTTCGATGTAGATTCGGTGGGCCTTCTTAACCTTGGGCGCCGGTTGAACCGGGGAACCGACCTGGGGGGTAATCCCCTTCCGGGGGTAACTTCCTTGGTTCTAGGTGCCGGAACAACTCCCGCATCCACAGTCCTGGATCAGGAAATAGAGCGGGCATATGAAACAGCCGAGGCGGGGGCGGATTTTTTCATCACCCAGCCGGTGTTCGACGTGGAAGCTCTTTTGTCATTTCTTCATAAAATTAAGGGCACCGGAGTTCCCGTTCTTGTGGGGGTATGGCCCCTGGCCTCTTACCGGAATGCGCTCTTTCTCAACAACGAGGTTCCCGGGGTGGTGATTCCCGAGGAGATTATGAAACGCATGGAAAAACCTTCTGACAAAGAATCCGCCCGCCGGGAGGGCATTAAAATTGCCCGGGAGACCATTGAGGCGGTGAGGCAGGAGGTAGCGGGCGTCCAGGTAAGCCCTCCTTTTGGCAATGTTAATACGGCTCTTGAAGTTCTCTTGGCTGATTGAGGCTTTTCCTTGGTGTTTCTCACCGTGGATAAAAAAGCCTCTTAACTCTAGCGGGAAGGCAATATGATTGCTCTTTTTGTTCTGGCTGAAAAAAAAGGCCCTAACTCCTTATAAAAGAAGGTGTTAGGGCTGTTTTTTATCCACGGTGGTGGACACTGCCTACATATCGCCCCAAGAAAGAAGGATTCGGGTGTTATGCCGGTACTTCTCTCCCGGTTCCAGCACCGCCGATGGGTATTCGGGATGATGGGGGGTATCGGGAAACTTTTGAGTCTCCACACAGAAGGCTCCAAATTTTTCGGCTGTTTTTCCGTCCCGAAGTTTTTGCCCCTGCAGATAGCCGGCGGTATAGAATTGAAAACCCGGCTGGTCTGTGTAGAAGCTGAGGTGCCGGCCCGTGTCGGGGCAGCTCATGGTTCCCAGGCAGGGCAGGGGATCTTCTTCATTTGCCGGAAGGACCATGCAGTGATCGTATCCCACGGGGAGTAGGGCTATATCATTTCCCAGGCTTTTAGGTTTAATAAAATCAAAGGGGGTTCCGGCCACAGGTTCCAGAGGGCCCAGGGGGATGGAAACCTCATCTACGGGAAGATAACGGTCGGCGGGAGACTGAAAAATGTGCTGTTGTACCGAATCGCCGGGCTCCTTTAGGTTCCAGTAGGTGTGGTTTGTCAGGTTTACCAGGGTGGTCTGATCTGTCTCGGCTTGATAGGAAAGAAGAAGTTCGTTATCTTCCGTGAGAAAGTAACTCGCCGTTACCTTGAGATTGCCGGGATACCCTTCCTGGTTGTCGGGGCTGAAAAGGGAAAACCTCACTCCTGCTCCGCGGGAATCATTCCAGTATTCTGCGTCCCAGACTTGTTTGTCGAATCCCTTTATACCGCCGTGAAGATGGTTAGGCCCATTGTTAACCGCCAGGGGATACTCTCGGCCGTTGAGAGAAAAACTCCCCCCCCCGATACGGTTGGCGTAGCGGCCCACGGTGGCACCGAAATAACGGTCCGCTTCCAGGTACTCCTCCAGGGAGTCAAACCCCAGGGTGATCTCGCCGATGTTGCCGTTCCGGTCAGGCATTCGTACCGAAGAAAGAGTGGCGCCGTAGGAAAGAAGCGAAACCGCAACCCCCTGCTGGTTTTTCAGGGTGAACCTCTCTACTTTTTTACCGTCCACTTCTCCTGCGGCGGTTTTGTTAAACTCCATATTTCCTCCTTGCCCGGTTTTCTCCCGGCTCTGCGGTTTTCGGAAAACCTTAGGTCAGCCGGTCGGTAATAAGTGATCCCATCTCGCTTGTCCCCGTTTCCTTTTTTCCCTGAGTTAAGATGTCCCGGGTCCGATATCCTTCCTCAAGAACGGATCCCACGGCTTTAAAAATGGCGTCATGGATGTCGTTTCGGCCGAAACTGTACTTAAACAGCATCCCCAGGGATAGGATCTGGGCGATGGGATTGGCTATGCCCTGGCCGGCGATGTCCGGTGCGCTGCCGCCGGAGGGCTCGTAGAGGCCGAAACTTCCTTCACCCAGAGAGGCGCTGGGAAGCATCCTCGTTGCCCATCGGCTACGCCGACGGCTACTCCCGCGAGCTGTGGAACAAGGGAGTCGAGGTTCTCGTCGGAGGGGTCCGGTGCCCCGTAGTTGGACGGATCTGCATGGATCAGATGATGGTCAACGTCACCGCTGTTCCGGAGGCGGTCGTGGGCGACGAGGTCGTCCTTATCGGCAGGCAGGGCAAAGAGGAGGTTTTGCTGGACGAGATAGCCG
>CAYYNJ010000088.1:4254-10473 GCA_964472775.1 uncultured Spirochaetaceae bacterium | reverse complement strand
GGTAAGCCCGGTCCAGATCGGGACTGTCCCGATAGGGGTTGATGGCGGTCTGGGCGGTGACCACCGACTTGATGTTGATCCGGTGGGCGTTGAAAAGGGTGGTGACCTCCGCCAAGATCCCCTCCTTCAGACCTACCCCGGCGCCTTCCAGCTTCAGGATGGCAAAGCTGTCGTTGTAGGTGACGCTCTTGAGCCGGATAGACTCTCCCGGCGCCGCAGGGCCGATGACCGAAAGGGGCTCGATGACACCGGCATTGTTTATGTTGAAGATCCGCACCGGAATGTTCCTTCCCAGCAGGGGTTCCACGGTGCGGGGATGGAGGATCTTGGCACCGAAGTAGGACAGCTCCGCCGCCTCATTGTAGGACAGGGTGGAAATCCGGCGGGCTTCGGGAATGAGGCCGGGATCCGCCGACATGTAGCCGTCCACATCTTTCCAGACATCCAGCGAGGCGGCGCCGATACAGCCGGCGATGGCGGCGGCGGAATAGTCACTGCCTCCCCGGCCCAGAAGGGTCACCTTACCCTCGGCGGAAACCCCGTAAAACCCGGGAACCACGTAGATGGTGTCCCGCCCCAGGGCGCGCCGCACCGGTTCGGCGGAAGCCTCAAAATCCACCGAGGCGTTCCGGTAAGCCCCGTCGGTGACCAGACCGAAATCCTCGGGCATGGCCTCCTCGGCGGTGATGCCGTGGGCTTCCAGAATCAGGGTAAGCATCAGAGAGGAGAGTTTTTCACCGTAGCTCAAGACCCGGTCTTCCACGAAATCGGGAACCTCGCCGATGTAGTGGATTCCCAGGAGATATTTTTCCAGTTCCTCCAGCCGCTGTTTGACTTTTTCGTAGGCCCGGGCCCGTACGGCGGGATCGTCGATATTCTCCTCCAGGGCGTCTTCCTTCATGGATTTCAGGTATCCCATCATGGTGGAAACATGGGCCTCGTCGTGCTGCACCGTCTCCAGCCCTTCGGTGAGGTAGTTGGTGATGCCGTAGAAGGCGGACACCACGATGACCAAGGGACGGTTATAGCTGCGGATGGTCTTGAGAATTTTCTGGATATCTTCCTTGCTCTTCAGGTTGGATCCGCCGAACTTTACCACGATTTTCTGCATTTGCCGCTCCCGGGTCAAAACAGATCCAGCTGCCGCCCCTGCAGGAGGGAATCAAAATCTTCCCCCAGGGCAAAAAGGACACCGTCCGCCACGGGCCGGATCTGTTTTTCGATGTAGTGATTATAATCCACCGAACCGTCAAATAATTCAACCGGTACGGGACCTTCCTGCCCCATGATGTAGGCGATCTCTTTGAGTTTCCCCGTGCCCCGGGGATCCAGGAGCCGGGCGGCCTTCACGTGGGGCGGGGTGGTCTTCACGTAATGGCTGGCATCGCGGCTGAGTCTTTTGCGGTACACCAGCTGGCCGTCGAATTGCCCCGCCTTGAGATCTTCGATAAAACCCCGGATCCACTCCCTCAGTTCCCCGCCCCCGAAAAAACGGCGGAACAGTTCCTGCTGAAAGTTCTTGGCCAGGTCGGTCCAGTCGGATCTCACCGTCTCCAGACCCTTGAAATCGATGGCGCCGTCCTGACGGAGCCCCGCATAGCGTTTCCGGGCCCCTTCCCGGGAGTAGCGCATGGCGGGGAGAAAGAACTGGGGATAGTAGATCTCGAATTCCAGCTCCAGCCGGGAGACCACTTGATAATCCTCCCTCAGTTTCTCCTCTAAAAACCCATCCACCCGGGCCGCCAGGTTCCGGCCCGCCTTGAGAGGATCGACCTGTTCTTCCTGTTTCAGCGCCACGAAGAGGGAATCGGTGTCGCCGTAGAGCACCGTATACCCCCAGTCCCGGAGCCGGGCGGTACAGGTTTTCAGGACCCATTGGCCCGTGCCGGTGATGGCGCTGGGCAGATCGGGGTGGTAGAACCGGCAGCCCGGGGTTCCCATGACCCCGTAAAAGCTGTTCATCAAAATCTTCACCGCCTGGGATAGGTGAGGGTCCCCCTCCTCTCTCGCCCGGGCCCGGCGGGTCATCAACTCTTCCAGGTAATCGGGCAGGATGTGGCGGGTGCGGGAAAAGCGGATCCCCGCCGGGGTTTCCACGGGATCGGTATCCGCCATGAGGCGGCTGTAGGGGTCGATGAAAAAGGTACGCATGATGGTGGGATAGAGGCTTTTAAAGTCCAGCACCGCCACATGGCGGTAGAGCCCCGGGTCGGAGGTGAACACCCAGCCCCCGGCGGCGTGGCCCTGGAGAACTACATCCACCGTATCGGGAGCCACCAGAGCCTTCCGGTGAAACCGGGGGAGCATGAAGAAATCGAAGGCCGCCACGGACATATGGACTCGGTCCAGGGGCAGGCCGGTGATGAGGCTCCGGGTCACCAGTTGGTCCAGCAGGGCGGTTTTTTCAAAGATCTCCGTCACCAGCACCGCGTCCTCCAGATTGTAGTATCCCAGGGCCTCCTTATCCTCCCGGAACCGCCTTTCGATCTCGTCCACCTTATCCTCATCGGGCCGGATGTCTTTGCCCCGGCCCAAAAGCTCCCGGGCCACCGTCTCAAGCTTGAAATTCTCGAACCGGTGAAACCCGCCCCGCAGCGCCCCGGGACCGTCAATGACGATCCGTCCTTCCAGGGAAGCCGCATAGGAGCCGTTCCGCTGCTCCTTTAACCGCAGGAGCCCTCCGTCCCGGCCCAGCCGCAGGGGAACGCCCAAGGCCCCGGCCCGGCGCTCCAGGAAGGCCAGGTCAAAACCTATGACGTGCCAGCCGATGATGATGTCCGGGTCGGCGGCGGTGATATAATCCACCACCCCCTGGATGAGCCCCTTCTCATCGGGAACATAGGTCAGCACCTCCGGGCCGCCCGAACCAGCCCCCCCTCTCATGAGCACCCGCTTCTCCTCCTCTCCCGGGCCTGTCACATGGAAGGCGGCGGAGTAGACCGTCCCGGCCGGTTTCGATATCCAGGGAGAGGATCCGGAAGACGGGCCTGTAATCTCCTCCGGATAGTTTCGGATTTCGATACTCCCTCAGACCCCGCCGGCGGTTACCCGCCCCCTGAATCGTCACGGCTCCTTTGACATGACGCTCCATCAGATACCGTTCCTCCGGCCGCACATCCGACTCGAACAGCACCGCCCCCCCCTCCCGCAGCTCCCGGCGGGCCCGGTAGTATTGGTCCAGGGTGGAAAAGTAGAGGCCGTCCACGGGGGTTCCGTCGAAGGATGCCAGGTCCAGGGGCCTGCGGCGGCCGTCCCGGGTTACCCCGGCGGGGCAGTCCCGGCGGACAAAGAAGAGGGGCTCCCCGGGGCGGACCGTCAATAGAAAAGGGCCGGCCGTGCCGGTTCCGTAGTAGCGGAACTCGCAGCGCCCCCGGACATCGCGGCTGTGACTGGTCAGGATGAATCCCGTCTCTTCGGTCATGGGGGCATTGTATCAGAATCGCCGGGGCTTCGCTGTGGCATGGAAACGAAAAGTCTTCTCAAATACTACTGATCTCCTTACTTGTTTTACACATGTTATGGCATATCACCAACTTTTTCCAAGAATATTGATGATATTAACGTTCCCAACAATTTTTCTGGCAATCTAGGGAGAGCTGAAGTAGAATAGCCTGAAGTACAATTTCTCCCCATAAGGAGCCGCCCATGGAAAACCTGCACCGAACCCCCCTCTATCCCCTTCACCTGGCCGCCGGAGCCAAACTAGTAGACTTTGCCGGTTGGGAGATGCCTCTGCAGTACCCCGAAGGGATTACCGAAGAGCACCTGGCCACCCGGTCCGGGGCGGGACTCTTCGACGTTTCCCACATGGGGCGGTTTGTGGTGGGAGGTCCCGGTGCCCTGCCTTTTCTTCAGCACCTGCTCTCCAACAACGCCGCCGCCTTAGATCCCGGCGAAGCCCAGTACACCATCATCCCTAATGAAACCGGAGGCGCCCTGGACGACGCCTACCTCTATCGTTTTGATCCGGAAGAGTATCTTCTCATCGTCAACGCCTCCAACCGGGAAACCGATTGGAACCATCTGCAGAAATACCTGAAAAACTTTGCCGGAGTCACCCTCCGGGATGACACCTTCACCATGGCCATGATCAGCCTCCAGGGGCCCCGGTCTAAGGAGATCATCACCGCCCTGATGACCGAAGGCCGGCTGCCCCCTCCCATGCGCAACGCCCTGGGCCGGGTGAAGCTGGCGGGGACGGAAGTAAAACTGGCCCGCACAGGTTATACCGGCGAACCCCTCTGCTTTGAGCTCTTCTGCTCCGCCGCCGAAGCCCCGGCCCTCTGGGAAAAGCTCACCGCCCAAGGGGCGGTGCCGGTGGGTCTGGGAGCCCGGGACACCCTGCGCCTCGAAGCGGGGCTGCCCCTCTACGGCCACGAATTGGGCCTTGATCCCGAAGGTATCGAAATCCCCCTCTTCGCCTGCCCCCTGGCCAAATTCGCCGTCAGCTTCAATCCCCTGAAGGGCCCCTTCATCGGCCGGGACATTCTACTCAAGCAAAAGGAAGACCTGGAAAAAATCCAGAGGAAGGAATTCAAAGACCTCCAGGCCCTCACCCGGATCTCCCGCCCCCTGGCCTTGACCGAGAAAGGCATCGCCCGGCAGGGGGACAAGGTCTTCAAAAACGGAGAGGAGGTAGGATACATCACCAGCGGGACCATGGTTCCCTACTTCGTCACCGAGGGGGAAGGCATCGCCTCCCATCCCGGCGAAGAAAGGGGCAAGAGGGCCATCTGTCTGGCCCTGGTGCACCCATCGGCGGGGAAAGGAGACCAGGTGGAGGTGGAGATCCGGGGGAAGAGGAACAGCGCCGTCATCGTCCCCTACCACCTCCGCGCCGAGGCGGCCCCCCGGGCCCGGGCGATTCTCTGGAACGAGATAGGCCGGGATAAAAGCCGGAAAGAGCCGGGGGAGGCGCTTTCGAAGGCCCGGGATTTGATCAAAGACGCCGTGGCCAACACCCGGTGGCGCCAGGAGGAATGCCTCAACCTGATTCCCTCGGAACAGGCCGTCTCACCCATGGTCCGGCGCCTGGCCATGATGGACCCCTGCTGCCGTTACGCCGAACATAAACCGGTGGCGGCTCTGAAAGAGGCGGAGGTTTTCTACTATCAGGGCACCGACTTCATAGGCCGGGTGGAAGAGCTTCTTCAGGAAGAGTTGAAACGGTTTTTCGGCTGCGCCCAGGCGGAAACCCGGGTCATCTCGGGACAGATGGCCAACACCGCCGTGTTCAGCTCCCTGGTGGACTACATCAACCGCACGGACCGGAAGGCCGAACCACGGCGGCTCCAGCGGGTGATGAATCACCACATCATCCGGGGGGGGCACCTGAGCGCCCAGCCCATGGGCGCCCTCAGGGATTTTGTGGCCCGGAATCCTCGAACCGAGAAACCCTGGGTCATCAACTTTCCGGTCCTGGCGGACAACCCCTACCGCATCGATGGGGAGGCGTGTGAAAAGCTGCTGGTGCAGGAGAAACCTGAACTGGTGATTCTAGGCAAAAGTATGATCCTCTATCGGGAACCGGTGGAAGAGATCCGCAAGATTATCGACCGGGAAGGACTGAAAACGGTACTCATGTACGACATGGCCCACGTCCTGGGTCTGGCGGGGCCCCACTTTCAGGATCCCTTCAAGGAAGGGGCGGACATCGTCACCGGCTCCACCCACAAAACCTTCTTCGGCCCCCAGCGGGGGGTGATTACCTCCAACTACCATAAAGACCATGACGACTACGGCCTCTGGGAAGCGGTGAACCGCCGGGCCTTCCCGGGAAGCGTGAGCAACCACCATCTGGGAACCCAGCTGGCCCTCTACGGTGCCGCCCTGGAGATGAACCATTTCAAAGATGCCTACCAGAAGGCGGTGGTGGAAAACGCCCGCCATTTTGCCCGGGCCCTGACCGACTGCGGCCTCAAGGTGGCGGGGGACCCCGCCTTGGGGTACACCGAAACCCACCAGGTGGTGATTGAAGTGGGATACGCCCGGGGGGCCGAGCTGGCCCGGACCCTGGAAGAGAACAACATCATCGTCAACTACCAGGCCTCCCCGGAGGAGGAAGGGTTCACCGCCTCCGGCGCCCTGCGGACCGGGGTTCAGGAGATGACCCGGTTCGGCATGGGGAAAGAAGGGTTTTCACATCTTGCCCAGCTCATCGCCGATGCGGCGGCGGGTAAGAAAGGGGTCAAAGAGGCGGCGGCAAAACTGAGGTCGGAG
>CAYYNJ010000088.1:0-4244 GCA_964472775.1 uncultured Spirochaetaceae bacterium | reverse complement strand
CCGGTACTGTTTCACCGAAAAAGAACTCTCTCCCCTGCTGGAGGACCTACACCGGCTGGTGTGAGATCCCGGCCCGAACCCCGGCGCTCCCGAAGGGGGCCCGGGGAGGGACGCCGGAACGGCAGCTAGAGGTGGAGGGCCTTCCGCCAGTTGGTATCATTGAAGAGCACCACGTGAAGGATGTAGAAAAGCGCCGCTATGGGCAGGAAAATGATGGTGGTGATGAAAGACCACCCCAGTCCCCGGGAGAGGACCAGGTCCAGGGAGGTGAGCATCAGGGTCAAGTCTATGAACCCGAATCCTAACAGATTGAGCCCCTTACGTTTTACCAGAGACACGTACCAAAGGTAGAAAGAGAGGGGGAAAAGACACGACGGTGATCAAAGACCAAGTCAGCTCCCGCACCAGAAGGTAGTTGATGGCGCCAAGCAGCACGGCGCCGTCGCTGCCAATAAAGGCCAGGATCCGCAGCAGCCCGGGCTTTCGGAAATTCAAATACAGCAAAAACAGCTCCACCGCCACGAAGCTGGCGATGAAAAACGGCGCCGCCCGGGAGTAGAAGGGATTACCCGGATTCCGCACCGATTCCACCGTAAGCTGCACCGCCAAAACCAAGAGCATGGCGGAGGTAACGGCGATAAAACTCTTCTTGCCGAACCTCACAAAGAGCAGGGCGATAATCGCCGCCCCGATGATGGGAACGATGACAAAATAGGACCAGGTCAAGGTGCCGTTCATCCTAAAATCGGTGACAATGGTTATCAGCAGGGGAAAGAAACAAAGGAAGACGATCAGCGCCGCCGCCATGAACCGCCGCTGCCCCGCCGTGATGGCCCGGTACATGGGTTTGGGGGGAATCAGATCTTCAGGAAAATCCCCCGGAGGAGCCGGAACGGTGCGGACCTCAACGGGGATGGGGGTATCACAGAGGGGACACGCATCGAGGCGGTCTTCTACTTCAACGCCGCAGCGGGGACAGTAGGGCATAAACTAACTCCTGTTGGTTCGGATGGAAACGGGAACCCCCATCTGACGGAGGCCGCTGAAAAACCGCCTCTCCATGTCCCGCTCCTCCATGGTGGTGGAGAAAAATATAGACGTCTTTCCTCCGTAGGCGATGGCGGTGACACTGATGTTCCGCCGGTGGGGAGGCGGAATCAGTTGATACGATTTCACAAACCGCGTCATCTCTTCGGGCAGCTTCACCTGCCCCATGTTGGAAAAGCTCAAGGTAAACCTCTTGCTTGCCATGTGGGTGTAGAAAAATCTCAGCGCCGGCACCTTGATAAACAGGGGGATGATCCTGACCAGGGGGTGCCTCTCACTCCGGATGTTCCGGGAGATCTGCCGCCGGATATCCCTGTGGTCGAGCTCAAGCCTCATATAGTGATGTACTTTTTTAATGATTTCCTCGAAGGAAAAATCCCCCAGTCTCGGGTCTATTCCGGGCTCCGCCACCAAGGTGAAGTTCCGCATGGTTTTCGAGGGAAAGTAGGCCCGGACGTTAACGGGAACGGAAATCCGGATGGGCCGGGGCTTCATGTTCCGCCGCTTCATCTCATCCAGGCTCACCTTGATTAAAAGGGCGGTGAGAAAATCTCCGATGGTTACCCCGAACAGGGCGGCCTGCTCCTTTAAGGCGGAACCTTCCAAAATTCCCTGGGTGAAATAAAACTCCGGGGCCTTCACGGGGGTGCCGGAGAACTGTAAGGATGGATTGGTGAGTTTCACCGGGGGGACTTTCTTATCATAGTATTTAAAAAAGCTGTCCTCATGCTCCTCCGGGTCGGGAACCTCATCGGCTTCCATTAAAAGCCCTTGGGCATCGATGGTTTCTCCCCTGAGGCGCAGATACTCCAGAAGAAGACCGTTCAAGAAACGCAGGGCCCCCCACCCATCGGTGAGCAAATGGGATACCTCGAAGGCTATCCTGTCCCGGTAGGCGATGAGCCGGTAAGGGGGGGTCTCTTTTTTCTTCAATGGAACATACAGACAGGGGTAGCAGCTTTCCGCCTCCACCCGGGGAACCGGTTCGTGGGATTCCAGGTAGTACCAGAACACCCCCCGCCGCAGGTGCACCTTGTAGTAGGGGCACCGGTCGAGCATCCGCTTATACGCTTCTTCTAAGAGGGCGATATTCACCGGTTTGTCGATGACCGCGGAAAACCGGAGCATGGTGGTGCGGCGGCGGCTATGCTGGGCCACGTAGATCTTGGCTGAGTTGTCCAGGCGGTATCCGATGGGAGCCGCTTCCGCGGTAGAATGGGGCATACCATCAATATCGAGGTAATTCTCCCCGGTGTCAACAGGAGGGGGAGACTCTTCCGCCGGGATAAAATAGAAGCCCTCGCCGTGCTATGGTGAATCATGACGGTTCAGGAAACATACCAGACACAAATTACCTGGCTCAGGGGGGGGGATCCTGCCCTGCGGTATCAGACCCTGAAAGATCTTTGGGGAGCCCCGGAGCCGGAGACCTCCGCTATCCGGGACAGGCTCCTGGAGGAAGGCTAGGTATTCTCCAAATTTCTTGCGGCATGCACCACGGTGATCACTTCGATCAATTGATTATTAACAATATGATAAATCAGCCGGTAATTACCGATAAAAACTTCCCTGAGCGAGCCGTCTGCATACTCCGGGACAATCCTGCCTGCCAGGGGAAATGAGCAGATTTGTGCTTCGTATGACAGGATCTTCTCTACCCAGGCTGAAGCGAAGCTCTGCGAATCCCTCCCGATGTAGTCATGGATATCCTTCAAAGCCTTGACCGCTTCATCGGTCCAGAGAAGTTTCATCACCTACAAACCGAGAGTCTTCCGGGTTTCTTCGGTGGTTCGAACCCTTCCCGCCTTGCCGTCTTCAAGTCCCTGATCAATTTTATTTCTCACGTAGACCCGATACATTAAATCTTCCCAACTTGCTTCCTCGGGAAGACTGGCTATGATTTGGTCTGTTTCTTTCTTTAATTCCTGTTTCGTCATGGCCTGTCCCTTCACCAGTTCTGATAAAAACATTATATCCCATTTCCTCTTCCGGGTCATCTTATCAAGCAGGGACCAGCACCGGCCAACCGCCCCTCCTATTGAAAAATCTCCCAAAGACCTCCATTATGAGACCTCAAAGACGGCGGCCGCCGGAGGAGTGTCATGGTGTACCAGGGAAGACTGACCGAAGAGAAACTGAAAAGCCTGCTTGAAAAGAGAATCATGGTTCTAGACGGCGCCATGGGGTCCACCATCCAGACCCTGGGCCTCACGGAACAGGACTTCCAAGGAAGCCGCTTCGCCGGTCACCCCCGGCCCCTGCAGGGCAACAACGACATCCTTTCCCTGACCCGCCCCGATGCGATCTACGACATCCACGCCCGGTTCTATCAGGCCGGGGCGGATTTCGCCGAAACCAACACCTTCAACGCCAACGCCGTTTCCCAGGCCGATTACGGCACCGAAGATCTGGTCTATGAACTGAACAAGACTTCCGCCGAAATCGCCCGCCGGGCCGCCGAGGCGTTCTCCACCCCCGAAAAACCCCGGTTTGTCCTGGGGATCCTGGGGCCCACCAGCCGGACCCTCACCCTCTCTCCCGATGTGAACCTCCCGGAGTACCGGAATATCAGCTTCGATGAACTGAAAGGGTGCTACGCCGAAGCCCTGGAGGGGCTGATCGACGGCGGGGCCGACGGAATCATGATCGAAACCATCTTCGACACCCTGAACGCCAAGGCGGCCATCTACGCCATCCTGGATTACAAGGAGAAGAACCGCTGCTCCTTTCCGGTGCTGATTTCGGGCACCATCACCGACGCCAGCGGCCGGACCCTGTCGGGGCAGACCACCACGGCGTTCTACCACAGCGTGGCCCACAGCGGCGCCGTTTCGGTGGGACTCAACTGCGCCCTGGGGGCCCGGGAAATGGAGCGTTTTCTAAAGGAACTTTCCGCCGCGGCGGAAGGCGCCGTCTCCACCCACCCCAATGCGGGGCTCCCCAACGAACTGGGAGAGTACGACGACACCCCGGAGCACATGGCGAAAATCATCGGCGGCTTCGCCGACCAGGCTCTGGTCAACATTGTGGGAGGCTGCTGCGGCAGCGGCCCCGCCCACATCGCCGCCATCGCCGCCGCGGTGGAGGGGAAGCCCCCCCGGCGGATCCCCGGATCCAAGGCGGGTTCGTTCTTCAGCGGTCGGGAACCGTGCAGTGTCACCGCCCACTCCCTCTTTGTCAACGTGGGGGAACGGACC
>CAYYNJ010000087.1:6115-10643 GCA_964472775.1 uncultured Spirochaetaceae bacterium | reverse complement strand
CCTTCTACGCCAGCCTCACCGACAACCACGAAAGCGAAAAACTCATGTCCCCATCCTTTCTCACCCAACGCCAGGGCGGAGCGAACATCAAAAGATTCAGCAGCGGGAAACAGGACTACTGGGAATCCAGGGGAGGGGTAAAGTATGAATGGGATAAAGGATATATAGGCCTGGTTAAAGATAATTTCTCCTGGGGATCAGGGTATAACGGCTCCCTCATCTTCTCCGGCCGCACACCATCCTTCACACACCTCACCCTCCAGGTACGACCGGTGAAATGGTTCGAGTTCAACTATGTTCACGGCTGGTTGGTGTCCGAAGTGGTGGACAGCTCCCGGTCGTTTTACTATTCCACCCCTGCAGGACTTACTTACCGCAAGATGTACCACCGGAAGTTCATGGCGGCAAACATGTTTACCTTCAAACCTATAAAGGAACTGCAGATATCGGCAGGAAACGCTATCATTTACGATTACGAAAATGCTCATCCGGCTTATTTTATCCCGGTACTCTTCTGGAAAGCAGTGGATCACCACCTCCAGTCGGGAATGGACAATATGAACTCCATGATGTTCATGGACATTTCGGTGAAACCTCTCCCGCATACCCACATCTTTGCCTCTGCATTTGTGGATGAACTGGCTGTAAAACGGATCTTTGATCCTGATGAATTTAACTACCTGAGCGTGAAAGCAGGTTGCAGACTGAATAACCTGGTGGAAAACACCTGGCTGGGAGCGGAATATACATGGACGAATGTTTATACCTTCCGCCATTATGTACCCACCCTCAGCTATGAGTCGAACCGCTATAACCTGGGCCATTACCTGGCCGACAATGCACAGGAGTTTTTTGCCAACGCCGGCTATAGACCCTTCCCCCTTACCTCATTTGAAATAAGCTACACCCGTTGTCTGAAAGGCCCGGATCATACAGCATTAGGCTCGTCTCGGAGTTAAGGCAACCGCCCTAGGCGTTAATGAAGGAAGGTACTATGATACGGTATATTGACGGAGTCATTTTTGATCTTGACGGGGTCCTGGTTGATACGGCCCGGTTTCACTTCCAGGCATGGCAACGGCTGGCAGAATCCCTGGGATTTACCTTCACCCTGCAGGATAATGAAAGGCTCAAGGGGGTCTCCCGGCGGGCGTCCCTGGAAATTCTTCTTTCCTTGGGAGGGGTGAATCTTTCGGAGGATGAGATTCAGGAAGCCATGGAGAATAAGAACCGCTGGTACGTGGAACTGATAGACCAGATGACCCCCCAGGGAATTCTGCCCGGGGCCCTGGATCTTTTGGAAGAACTGAAACAGGCGGGGATAAAAACCGCCTTGGGATCGGCCAGTAAAAACGCCCCCCACATCCTGAAGAGAACCGGGCTGGCGGATTATCTCGATGCGGTGGTGGATGGAAACCGGACCAGCAAAGCCAAGCCGGATCCCGAAGTGTTTCTTCTGGCCGCCCAGGATCTCAGGTTAAGCCCCCTGAACTGCGTCGTATTCGAGGATGCTGCGGCGGGCATCCAGGCGGCCATCAATGCGGGAATGAGAACCGTGGGGGTAGGAAACTCCGCCCAGCTGAAGGCGGCCAACCTGGTTATCCCGTCCCTGGAAGAAATTGAATGGAAGACCATCAGGCTTCAGCTTGAATCTTGAAAAAACAGAGAGGACCTAATGAAAAACTACATCATCCCGCACCCCTGGAAAATAGTGGAAGAAGGCTTTAACCGGCAAAATAACAAAGTTTCCGAGAGTCTCTTCAGCCTGGGCAACGGCCACATGGGGCAGAGAGGCAATTTTGAAGAAACCTTCACCGGTCCAAGCCTCCCGGGGTCCTACATGGCGGGGGTTTACTACCCCGATAAAACCATCGTGGGATGGTGGAAAAACGGATATCCTGATTACTTCGCCAAGGTGCTGAATTCCACCGACTGGATAGGCCTCTCCCTGCAGATAAACGGACAGGAAATTGATCTGGCCACGGGGAAAATTGAACAGTTCCGGCGGGAATTGGATATGCACCGGGGCGTTTTGACCCGGACCTACCGGCTTCGGGTGGATGAAAAGACCCTGATCGAAGCACAGAGCCGCCGGTTTGTCAGCATGGCGCGCCCCGAGGTGGGATCCCTGCAGTACCGGCTCACCCTTCTGGAAGGAACAGGTCCCCTCACCCTTCTCAGCCGGTTGGAGGGAAATGTCCGCAACGAAGATGCCAACTACAATGAGTTTTTCTGGGAACACCGGGAAGAATTTGCCGAGGAATCCGGCATGGGGGTGGTGATGACCACCAAAAAAACCGGATTTACCCTGGCGGTGCAAGCCCAAACCCGGGTTGCCCGTCACAGTTCCGCCGGCGGACGGGAAAACACGGTCCCCGACGGCACCGAAACCCGGGCCGGCCAGGCGGCCCAGCACTTTTCCCTGCCCCTTAACCCCGGCGACAGTGCGGTGATCGAGAAGACCGCCGTCTGCCTCACCGACCGGGACCACCCCGCCCCGGAGCTTCTGTCCCGGGGCCGGAAAATCCTTGACCAGGCCCTGGAAGCAGGTTTTGCCGTCCTCGAGAAAGAACAGGCCCAAGCCTGGGCAGCCATCTGGGACCACAGCGATATCACCATCGAAGGGGATACGGCGGCTCAGCAGGGCATCCGGTTTAATATCTTTCAGCTTAACCAGACGTACACCGGGAAGGACAAGCGGCTCAACATCGGCCCCAAGGGGTTCACCGGAGAAAAGTACGGCGGCGCCGCCTACTGGGATACCGAGGCGTACTGCCTGCCCTTCTTTCTCAACACCGCCGATTCTTCCATCGCCCGGCAGCTCCTGCTCTACCGGCACAACCATCTGGAAAAGGCCCGGGAGAACGCAAAAAAACTCGGGTTCACCGGGGGCGCCGCCCTCTACCCCATGGTCACCATGAACGGCGAGGAGTGTCACAACGAGTGGGAAATCACCTTTGAAGAAATTCACCGTAACGGTGCCATCGCCTACGCCATCTATCATTATGTTAGTTGTACCGGCGACCGGTCCTACTTAATCCCCCAGGGGCTGGAGGTACTCACCGGTATCGCCCGTTTCTGGGCTCAAAGGGTAAACTGGTCGGAGGATAAACAGAAGTTTGTCATCCTGGGAGTCACCGGCCCCAACGAATACGAAAATAACGTGAACAACAACTGGTACACCAACTATCTGGCCTCCTGGTGTCTCCGATACACCGCCGAAACGGCGGCGGAACTGGAAGGAGAGGAGCCCGAACCGTACCGCAGCCTGGCGGATAAAATCGGCCTCACCTTGGAAGAACGGGGAAAATTCCTTGCCATGGCTGACAGTATCTATCTGCCCCGGGATGAAACCAGGGGCATCTATCTCCAGCAGGACGGATTTCTCGACAAGGAGATCTCTCCCGCCGCAAGTCTGCCCTCCGAAAAAAGACCCTTGAACCAGCATTGGTCCTGGGACAGGATCCTCCGGTCCTGTTTCATCAAGCAGGCCGACGTACTCCAGGGGCTCTACTTTTTCGAAGACCAATTCAGCCGGGAGGAGATCCGCCGGAACTTCGACTTCTACGAACCCCTGACGGTTCACGAATCATCCTTGAGCCCCTGCATTCACGCCATCCTGGCAAGCCGGCTCGGGTATGATGAAAAGGCCTACGAGCTTTACCTGCGCACCGCCCGCCTGGACCTGGACGATTATAACAACGACACCGAAGACGGCTGTCACATCACCAGCATGGCCGGCACCTGGATGGCGGTGGTGGAAGGGTTCGGGGGATTGCGGAGGAGGCAGGGAGAACTCTACCTGAATCCCCGGCTCCCGGCACGGTGGGAGAGCTACAGTTTTAAACTGATCCACCGGGGGTCCCCTGTGAAGATCCTGGTCTCCCGGGGAGAAGTGGCCCTGGAAAACCACGGTGCCGCCCCGGTTACCCTGAGGTTGGGAGAACCGGGAGATTATAAAAACGTATCCCTCAACCCCGGAGAGACCGCTTCCCGACCTTTGACCTGACCCGATCCTTCGATTCGGGAGTAAGGGGATTTTTTCCCCTTACCTCCCTTTCTTGTGTTACCATCTGACCGCACCGCCGTAGTAGTAGGTGATGACACCCGTGAGGCAGGAAAGAATAGAAGGGATGCTCCCGTATCGGAACAGCTGGCCCGGAAGGCCCAGGGAGGGGACAAGGCCGCCTTCGGCAGGCTCTACGACCTCCACTTCGACCGGATTTACCGGCACATCTACTACCGCACCCTCCACAGGGAAACCGCCGAAGACCTGACATCCCAGGTGTTTCTCAAGGCGCTGCAGAAGCTTGAAAGCTATCAGCCCGGCCGGGGCAGCTTCGGGGCCTGGATCTTCGGCATCACCGGAAACCTTCTGATCGACCACTTCCGGCGGAAGGGACGAACCGAAGAGGTTTCCGCCGTCTGGGATCTGCCCGACGGGGAAGATTTTACCATGGACCTCCACAACCGCATGATATGGGATCAGGTAAAACCGGCGATGGATAACCTGCCCCCGGAAAAAATG
>CAYYNJ010000087.1:3557-6105 GCA_964472775.1 uncultured Spirochaetaceae bacterium | reverse complement strand
AGGCTGATAAATCCGTGGACATATCAAGTTTGACACCCTATGTATGGATTGACTCCCTGCATTATTACGATACACACAACATCGACGGACCGGACCCTGGAGCAGCTCAGAGATACCCTTCCCTCCGCCTTACTGATTCTCATCCTTTCCGTACCGGAACTACTGTCCTAGGAGGCGAGGAGAATGAACGTAAACGAAATACTGGAAGAACTGTATGAATGGGAACCCGGCCTAAAAAACCAGGAGGCACGGCTCATGGATATCATAAAAAAAATGACCGAATCTAAACCTCCGGCGGAACCGGATCCGGAATTTAAGGCACGGCTCAGGAAAGAACTGCTGGAAAAGATGAAGGAAAAAGAAAAACCGCCCCGGAGGCTTCTCCCCTTCAGCCGCCCCGCCCTGCTGCGGGCGGCGGGGCTCTGTGCCGCCGCCCTGGCCCTGGTGGTGGGGGTTAGGATCTTCCAACCCGGCTCGGCGGGCCCCTATGAATCCGCCCTGGCCCTGGAAGAGCCGGCCCCCCGGGGGGCTTTAGGAACGCTCCGGGCGGCTCCCCCCCAGCCGAAAAATGCGGAAACACCGGAAGCCCGGCAACCCATGACCGCCGGAGGAGCTTCCTCCCCGGAGGCGGGGCCGACATCCGAGTCTTCCCGAGAAGAATATCTTGTTCCCGACATCGACCTCACGGCGCCCGCTCCAGCCGATCCCGCCGCCCCGTCCCTGCATGAGCCCATGGCTTTAGCCGAATCCGAAGCCCTCCCCCAGAGCCGGACAAAAGCCGTCCCGGGGGTCTACGGAGCCGCCGCAGTCTTGGACCTCGATGAGAGAGAATTAACCGACAGCTCTGCCTTTTCAAACGAACAATATCAGAGGATCGATGAAAACCGGTTCGTCGCCACCCGGGACGAGCCCCTCTCCACCTTTTCCATCGACGTGGACACCGCCTCCTACGCCAACGTCAGGCGGTTTATCAACAACGGGGCCCTTCCCTTCCCCGATGCGGTGAGAATTGAAGAACTGGTGAACTACTTTTCCTACGACTATCCCCGCCCCGACGGCGATGATCCTTTCCGCTTCATCTCCGAACTATCCCGGTGCCCGTGGAATCAGGAGCATGAACTGCTGCTGGTGGGCCTTCAGGGGCGGTCGGTGGATCCCCGGGAGGTTCCCCCGGCAAACCTGGTGTTTCTCCTGGATGTGTCGGGGTCCATGGAGGCGGAAAACAAACTGCCCCTTTTGAAGGAAGCCTTGGGGCTGTTGTTGGAGACCCTGGACCAGGATGACCGGATCGCCCTGGTGGCCTACGCCGGGGCGGCGGGACTGGTTCTGCCCCCCACTCCGGGGAACCGCAAGGCCGTTATCCTGGAGGCCATGGATAATTTAAAAGCGGGGGGCTCCACCGCCGGAGGAGCGGGAATTGAACTGGCCTACCGGACCGCCCTGGAAAACTTCCGTCCCGGCGGCAACAACAGGATCATCCTGGCCACCGACGGCGACTTTAACGTGGGAGCCTCCTCCCAGGGCGAGCTGACCCGGTTGATCGAAGAAAAGCGGGATCAAGGGATCTATCTCACCGTCCTGGGCCTAGGCATGGGCAACTACAACGACCATATCATGGAGAGCCTGGCGGACCGGGGTAACGGCAACTACGCTTACATCGACACCCTGGGAGAAGCCCGGAAGGTGCTGGTGGATCAGCAACAGAGCACCCTTTTCACCATCGCAGAAGACGTGAAGATACAGATCGAGTTCAACCCCCTGAGGGTGGCCTCTTACCGTCTTCTGGGGTACGAAAACCGAATCATGGCCGCCTCAGATTTCAGCGACGACACCAAGGATGCCGGCGAGATAGGCGCCGGCCACAGTGTCACAGCCCTCTACGAAATCGTTCCTGCCGGACCCGAGCCGGCCCGGGATAAAGAATCGGCCCTGCGGTATCAGACCAGCCGGATTAATGGCGAAACCGCCGAAACCGGGGAGCTGGGGTTCATCCAGTTCCGGTACAAAAACCCCGGGGAAGATCAGAGCCGGCTCATCACATCCCCCCTGGGGGGCGATTCCGTTCCCTTCCAGGACGCCTCTTCAAACCTGCAGTTCGCCTCGGCGGTGGCGGAATGGGGGAGCCTGCTCAGGGAATCGGAGTACGGAGACCCGGCGCCCCTGGAGCGGATCACCGCCACCGTCAGGGCCCATCTAGGAGAAGACCCGTTCGGATACCGCCGGGAGTTTTTAGAACTGCTGGAGAACACAGGCCGAATCATCACCGCCGCCGAAGAAACGGAGGCCCCTTCCCGGTAAGACCGGTTCTCAGGAATCCCGCCGCCGGGGCCTGGCCGTCAGGCCCCGGCGTTTTCGACGAACCTCTGAATCTTATCCATGTCCTTCCGGAAACCTCCCCCCTCCAGGGGCAGATTGGTGTGGGTCAGGGAATCCACCCCGTAGGGGCCCACCGCCTTTATGGCGTCCCGGACATTTTCGGGACTAAGGCCCCCCGCTAAAATCACCGGCACATCCACGGCCTCCACAATCTTGCGGCTGATGCTCCAGT
>CAYYNJ010000087.1:0-3547 GCA_964472775.1 uncultured Spirochaetaceae bacterium | reverse complement strand
CCCGGAGGCACCGATGCCGTTGATATGGCTCACATCGGTATCCAAAATCAGAAAATCCGCCACCGGAGCGTAACGCCGGGCCAATTCCACCGCCCCGGTGCCGTTGACGGGAATGGCGATCATCATCTTAACACCGGGCAGGGCTGCCTTTAATTTCTCCACCGCCGCCGGAGGAACCGCCTCGATGGGTCGGCCGCAGAGGTGCAACACATCCGGCTTCACCGCCCGGACCATCTCCTCGATCACCGCCGGGTCCGAATCCACCGTGAGAGCCACCTTCACCGCCCGGTCGCCCAGGGCTTCAAAAATCTCCCGGGCCCGGGCAAAACTCACCTCTCCGGGCAATCCGTGCTCCCCGGGGGTTATCCCCAGGTGATTCACTCCCCGCCGGGCCGCCTCCAGGGCTTCCTCGGGGGTCTGCATGGTATATATCTGTACAATCATGGTTGCCTCCCCGGGGATTATAACGCCAAGAGTCTTTTTTGAGTAGTGAAAAGCCCGGAAAGAGATGGGCTCCCCCTCCTCCGGCGGTAGTGACAAATTTCAAAAAATTCTCTATATTACGCTCCTATGCGCCATCATCAGAACCTGCCCTCTCCCTCCCCTGAGGAAACAAATAAACGATACGGCTATGGGGACCTCCAGAAAGAAATGACCCCGGTAATCAACGCCGTGCTCCTATTTTATGCCCTGCTGGCCCTGACGGCGACGGTGATTCAGTACACCGCAACCCCCCAGAATCTCCCCTTCGTGGGGATTAATTTGACCACCGGGGGCTTATACCTGATTCTTTTTCTCTTTTGGCGCCAGGCAGGGTTGATGGTAAAGATGGCCATCATCACCATACCCACCCTGTGGGGCATCGGAATCTCCTTCTATTTCAGCGGCCTCACCGGTACCGGAGTGATCACCCTTCTGGGGCTGCAAATTCTCTATCTGGTGATTTGCCGGCCCAAACCTGCGGTAGCGGCGTCGCTGATATCGGTGGCTTTCGCCTTGACGGCGGCGCTGCTGGTGCATTTCAAGGTGATACAGTACGACGCCTCCCTGGTGGACCGGATGAACTCCCTGGTCCACTGGATTCCACCGATCATGGCGCTGACGGTTACCTCTTTGCTCGTCGGAGCATCTCTTATGACCCTGAAAAAAAAGCTGATGTCCCACATTGCCCGGGCGGAGGAAACCAACGCCCTCCTCACCGCCCGGGATAGGGAATTGGAACTGCTGGCCTTTACCGATCCCCTGACGGGGCTGCCCAACAAGGCCCTCTTTTACCGCCGGGTGAAGGAAAAGATGGCATCAGGGCGTTATTCCCACGGCCACATCATCCTGGTGGACATCCCCAACTTTCGGCTCATCAACTCCCTGATCGGGGCCGACGGAGGTGACAGGATCATCGCCGCCATAGGAAAGCTTCTCAAAGGCTATAGCTCGGAAACCAACATCATCGCCCGGCTGAACGGGGTGGAGTTTATCGGTTGGGCCGAAGGGTGGACGGAAGATAGTTTCGATCAAACCTTCGCCAAATTTAAGTATGAGGTAAAATCCCAGATGGAAAGGCTCTTTCCTCAGATTACCCTGGACTTTAACTTCGCCATCGTCACCTTTCCCCGGGATGGAGCAACCCTGGAAGAGTGCTATAAAAACGCCAGCTTGGCCCTGCAGGTGGCCAAGCAGGATAGGGTCGATGCGCCGGTCCGTTTCACCCCCGAGATGCTCAGCCATCTCTCCGAGGAAATGACCTTGCGCAACGCCCTGGAGGCAGCCCTGGAGAAGAAAGAATTCATCATCCATTATCAGCAAAAGGTAGAGGCAGCCACCGGCAGGGTCGTCGGGCTCGAGGCCCTGGCCCGGTGGAAAACTCCGGAGGGGAAAATGGTTCCGCCGGACCTCTTCATTCCGGTACTGACAAAATACAACCTCATCATCCCCTTCGGAGAACTCATCTTTAACAGCATCACCGACGACCTTCCCCGGATCGACCGGCTCTTCGGCGATACCGCCGGGGTCTCCATCAATATTTCGCCTCTCCACTTCATGACCCCCGGCTTCACCGCCTTCGTCCTTCAGGGACTGACCGAAAGAGGAATTGATCCCCGCCGGATAACCCTTGAGATTACCGAAGACGTCTTCATCCAGGACCTGGCCGCCATCAGAACCACCATCAGGGATCTTCGGATGGCGGGACTGGGGATCTCCCTGGACGACTTCGGCAAGGGCTTTTCCTCCCTGGCCTACCTTCGGAATTTAGAACTGAGTGAATTAAAAATCGACCGGTCTTTTATCTCGGATATCGATAAAGATCCCCGGCAGTACGGGATCGTCCTCTCCATCTGCACCCTGGGTCACAACCTGGGGTTTACGGTGGTGGCGGAGGGAGTTGAAACGGAGGAACAGTATGAAAAACTGCGATCCTCGGGCTGTGACATCCTTCAGGGCTACTACTTCTCCCGGCCCTCTTCGCTGACCGCCGAGGATTCCTGATATTCCTTCACCATCTCCGGTGTCAGGGTCTTCAAGAGGGATAGGTGGATGGTCACTCCTCCCGCCACGGCCAGGAGGGTGATCCGGAGCCAGACCGCATCGGCGAAGAAGAAGAAAGAAATTAAGATTAAAACCCAAAGCATCAGAAGGGCGGTCACCTTGGTCCGCCGCGGCACCGCCCGGTAGGTCATGTAGTTCTCAATGAGGGGGCCAAACCAGATATGACTGACGAGTTTCAGATAGAAGCGGCGGGAGCTGCGGATAAAACAGGCCGCGGCGAGAAGGACAAAGGGTGTGGTGGGCAGGATGGGAAGAAAAATCCCGATGGTGCCCAGGGCCAGGGCTAAAAACCCCGCCGAAAGAAGCAGCAACCGTTTCATTATCATCATTCCCCGGGAAGGGGCCGCAGAACCTCCTGCCGTACCCTCCCCGGCCTCCTTAATAACAGTCTTGGCCAAAGAGCCCCCATTGTAAATATCCCCGGGTCCAGGGTCAATAAAGTCCCGCCGTTATTATCTTGAGACAGGGGCCTTTCCGGCGCTTTGGACCCTATCCTCGCCCCCCCCGGATGGACTATACTGTCAGGATGGAAAAAGCCTTTACAATTGAAAGCCTGGCGTACCAGGGATACGGAGTGGGCCGGGCCGATGACGGCCTGGTCTGGTTTGTCCCCTATACCGTGCCGGGAGACCGGATCACCGCCGTTTCGGTGGATGAAAAAAAGAGTTTTGTCTTCGGTAAAACCCAAGAGATAATCGAACCTTCCCCGCTGCGCCGCGAACCCCGGTGCCCCGTCTTCGGAGAGTGCGGCGGATGTCATTGGCAGACCGTGGAGTACGATACCCAGCTAAAATCCAAGGGAGACATCCTGGCGGAAACCTTCAAGAGAGCCGGCCTAGCCCTGGAAGAACCGCCGGTCCTGAAGGGGGCCCCGGAAGAATACGGCTACCGGAACCGCATCCAGTTGAGGTTCACCGAAAAAGGAGAACCCGGCTTTTACCGCCGGGAGAGCCACCAGGTGGTGGCGGTGAAAAACTGCCCCCTGGCCCACCCCGCGCTGAAC
>CAYYNJ010000086.1:0-10655 GCA_964472775.1 uncultured Spirochaetaceae bacterium | reverse complement strand
TCAATTTCTCTTTAAGCTACCACCTCTTTAAGACCACCTCCTTCATCGACCCCTTTGTGGAAGGGGGGTTCGGCGCCATCACCCGGGATATTACCGCGACAAACGGTGAGCCGCTCCCCGAACCCATCACCTACCAGGGCACCAGATACGTCTTCGCCGGCGCCGGCCTGGGGGTGAACATCGGTTTTATCGGGGCCTTCGCCAAGCTGCAGTACCACGTTCCCACGGGAAACGTCGAAATCGATGACGAAGGGTACACCTATGTGGCCGACGCCTATCCCTTGAACGATCTGAAGCTCATCCTGGGAGCCAAATTGATCTTCTAATCGGCCCGGTTTATAAAAAAAAGACCGCCCGGAAGCCTAAAGCTCCGAAGCGGTCTTTTTTTATGCCCCCGGTGCCGGCTCCGGCGGGTTTGCAGGGCCGGGGCATCAACGGTACCCTTCCCGCCGCCCCAGAGGGGCCCCCGGCCTGCCCCCTCCTACCGGTAGCCTTGGGGGTTGAGGGTCTGCCACTTCCAGGCGGAGTCCACCATCTCCTCCAGGCCGTATTCGGCCTGCCACCCCAGCTCCTTCACCGCCTTGGCGGGATCCGCCATGACCTCGGCAATATCCCCGCCCCGGCGGGGGCCCACTTCATAGGGGATGGGGTGGCCGCAGGCCTTTTCGAAGGCGCCGATCATCTCCAGCACCGAATAACCGCGACCGGTTCCGACGTTGTAGATGTGTACCCCCGGGACCTTCTCGATCCGGTGCAGGGCCTTCACATGGGCCCGGGCCAGGTCCACCACATGGATGTAGTCCCTCACCCCGGTTCCGTCCGGGGTGGGCCAGTCGTTACCGAAAACCACCACCTTTTCACGCAGCCCCGCCGCTACCTGGCTGACAAAGGGAAGAAGGTTGTTGGGATACTCGGGGTCTTCCCCGATGCGGCCCGAAGGATGTGCTCCCACGGGGTTAAAATACCGCAGGATCACCACATTCCATCCCTCCGCCGCCGCCGCATCAAGGAGAATCTGCTCCATCATCACCTTGGTGTGGCCGTAGGGGTTGGTGGCCCCCAGGGGCGCCGACTCATCCACGGGAACCCGGGCGGGGTCACCGTAGACCGTGGCGGAGGAGCTGAAAACAATGTTCTTCACTCCGAACCGCCGCATCACCCGGTAGAGGGTGAGGGAGCCGGAAATATTGTTATCATAATACTCCAGGGGTTTTTTTACCGATTCACCCACCGCCTTCAAAGCGGCAAAATGAATCACCGCCTCGAAAGGTCCCTGGGTCTCAAAAATTTCTCCCAGCTGCTTTTCGTCCCGGATGTCGGCCCGGCAAAAGGTCATCTTCCGGCCTGAGAGTTCTTCCACCCGGTGCACCGCTTCTTCACTGGCGTTGCAGAGGTTATCCACCAGGACAAGGTCGTACCCTTCAGCAAGAAGTTCCAAATTTGTATGGGAGGCGATGTACCCCGCTCCCCCGGTAATTAGAAGTTTACCCATTAAAAATCCATCCTTTTTTCCTTCTCAATCAGAAAAACCTTCCTCCGTCCCCCGAAAACCTTCCTCCGTCCCCCGAAAACTTACCTCCGTCCCCAGAGATCGGCGGGATAGAGGCCTTTTTCCACATATTGGGCGATGCTGGCCACCACCGCCGGCTTGTCTTCCCGGTAGGTGACACCGAACCATTCGGCGCTGGTTTCCAAAACCTTGACTCCGGCGGACTCCTCCTGAATCAGGCTGTTCACCGCCGTGGGAATATAAAATTCCGCCTTGGGATTCTGAGCCTTCTCAGTGAGAAACCGTTTAAAATAAGTCAGGGTGTAATCGAATACTTCAGGGCTGAAGGCCCACATATTCATGGAGACAATATCGTTCTCCCTTAGGTTGTCCCGGTTATCGGCGATTAATTTCCCGCCTCCGTCCCTCTGGATGCCCAGAATCTCCTCCACATCGGTGAGCATACCGTCCTTGTCGGCGCCGCAGACCCCCCGGGCCACACTGCCGTTCTCGGAGAGGGTATTTTTCAAGAGAAATCCCACCAGGGCCGCCTTGAGTTCTCCGGGTTTAACCGTGTCCAGAAACGCCGCGGCGGTCCGGAAGGCGTCGGCCCCGTAGAAATCGTCGGCGTTGAGGATGATAAAGGGCTCGGCCACTTCCGGAGCGGCGGTGAGCATGGCATGGCCGGTACCCCAGGGCTTTGTCCGATCGGCGGGAACAGAAAATCCTGCCGGCAGGTCTTCCAAAGCCTGATACACGTACCGGACATCCACCTTACCGCTGAACCGGCTTCCCACCTGATCCTTGAAGGCTTCTTCGATGTCCCGGCGTATCACAAAAACCACCTTGGTAAACCCCGCCCGTATGGCGTCATAAACCGAATAGTCGATGATGGTTTCCCCGGAAGGACCAATCTGATCCAGCTGCTTCAATCCTCCGTACCGGGAACCCATTCCCGCCGCCATGACGACCATCGTTTTATCCATAACCGCTTTACTCCTGTCTCGTTTTTTCGGTGGACTTGGATGGATAAACCCGCCCAAGCCGTCCCTATCTTACCCGCAGAGGGAGGAAAAAGAAAAGCCACCGGGCCGCTTTCACCAAAGAATTTATATGAGGTGAGCCTGAAAATAGTCCGGCATCCCTGTGACAAGGTTTCACTCTTGAATTATACTGATGGTTATAATGAAAACCAGGGAGACATCATGCGATACTCATTGATCATGGCGGGAGGATCGGGAACCCGGCTTTGGCCCCTCAGCCGTGAAGACCGGCCTAAACAGATTCTGCCCCTCTACCGGAACGGCAGTCTCTTGGGCCAGGCTTACCAGAGACAGGAACCGCTCATCCCCCGGGAAAACCGGTATATCTGCGCCGGTCTGGGCTACAGGGAAACCATCTTAACGTCCCTGCCGGAGATGGAGGCAAGCCGGTTCCTGGGCGAGCCGGTGGGCCGGGACACCCTGAATGCCCTGGGTTACGGAGCGGCGATCCTTCAGAAGCTTGACCCCGAGGCGGTCATGGCGGTATTCACCGCCGACCACCTTATCACCCCCGAAGAGGAGTTCCGGGCCATCATTGCCCGGGGCTTCGAGGCGGCAGAACAGATTCCTCAGAGCCTGATCACCTTCGGGATTACCCCCGTCGAAGCTGCCACGGGATACGGCTACTTGGAACTAGGGGAGTCCCTGACCAACGGGGCTTTCCGGGTCTCCCGGTTCAAAGAAAAGCCCGCCGCCCCTCGGGCGGAGGAGTATTTTTCCGCCGGGCCAGAAAAGTATCTCTGGAACAGCGGTATGTTTATCTGGAAAACCGCCACCTTCCTTTCGGCCCTGAAGAAATTCCACCCGGAAAATCACAGGCTCCTCCTAAAAATCGCCGACGCCTGGGGGACGGAGGATTTTGAATCCCTCCGCGATGCCGTTTTCCCCACCTTGCCGAAGATCAGTGTGGACTATGCCGTCATGGAACCCGCCTCGGAAGACAAGGATTTTACCGTGGCGGCCCTGCCCATGCCTCTCTCCTGGAAAGATGTGGGATCCTGGGACGCCTACGCCGGAACCCTGGAAGAAGGGAGGGAAGGAATGGAAGGCCGGGCCATCCTCGCCGATTCCCCCGGATCACTGGCGGTAAGCGAAGACCCAGACCATCTCATCGCCGTGGTGGGATGCCCTGATCTGGTGGTAATCCACACCCCCAAAGCCACCCTGGTGTGCCCCAAAAGCGAAGCCCAGAGGGTCAAAGAGCTGCATGCCGAAGCCCGGGAAAAATGGGGAGAGACCTACCTTTGAACCGGTAACGGGGAATTCCCCGTCATCCTTTTCCTGCTAATAAGATTTTTTTTATGAGGAGAAAACTATGAATTCATTAATTATATCAGCCGTCATTGTCTTTTTTGCCCGTATCCTACAAGACCTGGTGTTTAATTTTAAAATCGAAATGTTCAACCGGGGCAACCGGCCCGGGGTTCTGGTGATCAACTTCTTCGAAAGCATCATCGGAATCTCCATCATCGCCGCAGTGGTCCAATTCATCGACGACAGGCCTATTCTCCTCCTGGCTTTCGGAGCCGGTTCGTCTCTGGGCGGTCTCCTGGTTATCTTTCTCAGGGAAAGGATGAACCGGAAACTGGTGGGACAGAGACAGTACTTTGCCCGGATTTCCTACACCGGAAACGAAGACCTTCTGGGGGTTCTGGAAAAGGAAGGGTACGTCTTCTCGGTGGACCAGAAAACCTTCACCGACGGCGTCACCCGTACCTTGATCGAAGGAGCCATGGAAAACCGGGGAAAAAAAGAACGGTTAAAACAGCTGCTCCAAGGCCGGCCCAATAAGATCGTCACCATCATCCCTGCCCGGGAAGTGTACTGGGTCTAATTCTTCGGCTTGGCCGTTACAAATGTCTGGGCAACTATTTTTTAGCGGGGGTCAGATCCCGGGCGTTCTGATCTCCCGTTATCTTTTTCTCCTGCCCCGGGGGCAGGGGATCCCGCAGACCCAGGGTCAGACAGCCGGTGAATTGGATCGCCAGCAAAACCGTGCCAACCAACAAAAAAAGATTCTTTTTCATCATCCACTCCTCTCACAAAACTGAGTTTGTCAGAACCATCACTCCTATTGTACAAAAGAAAAGCCCTGAATACCCGATTTTTTGGTTTTGGGGACAAGGTAAAGCTGGATTTCCCCGGAAATTTGCCTCTTTGGCGTTTTTGCTCTAAAATAGAGATAAATATGAAGAGTAACCGGAAAGAAATCCTAAAACACTTGCCTGAAACCGAGAAAAAGGTGCGGGACTTGCAGGATCTCATCCTAACCAATCTGGTAATGATGAGTGAAATCCCCGCTCCCACCTTCCGGGAAGACACCAGGATGCGGTTTTTTGTTAACCGGCTGACCCAAGCCCGGCTGATTAACTGCTCCACCGACGAAGCGGGCAACGGCGTGGGAATCCTTCCGGGGAAACGGGAAGACCGGAACATCTTGGTGGTGGCTCATCTGGACAGCCCCTACGACGAAAAAGTAAACCACACCTGTACGGTTCAGCCCGACTACGTGGCAGCCCCGGGGATCAGCGATAACGCCCTGGGAGCAGCGGCGGTGGTTTCCTTGCCGGAGATAATCGAAGCCCTGGGATTAGATTTCCAGAGCAACCTGATCCTGTTGGGATCCTCCCGCAGCCTAGGCCGGGGCAACCTGGAGGGCATCCGATTTTTTCTGAAAAACAGCAAGGTCCCCATCTGTGCCGGCCTTTGTGTGGAGGGAGCCAAGTTGGGCCGGCTCTCTTACTTTTCCCTGGGGATGACCCGGTTTGAAATTTCCTACTCGGTCCCCGAAGAGTACGACTGGACCCGTTTTGGCGCGGTGGGTTCGATTGTCACTATTAATGAAGTAATCAACCGCATCAACGCCATTCCCATTCCCCGGAGCCCCGCCACCAGTATCGTTTTTAATTCCCTGGAAGGGGGGCAGAGTTCCAACACCGTGGCCCGGAATGCGGTCCTACGGCTGGAAATCCGCAGCGAATCAAATTCCATGGTACAGAGCCTGAACCAAAAAATCCATGATATTGCCACAGAGGTCTCCTCCCGGACCGGCCAGTCGGTCCAGGTGGATGTTATCTCCCAGGCAAAACCGGGAGGCATCGATTTCAGCCACCCCCTGGTAGCGGATACCCGGGAGATCATGAACGCCCTCCACGTGAAGCCCCGCATCCGCCCCAGCACTTCGGAACTATCCGCCTTCATCGACGCTAAGATTCCCGCCCTAACCATCGGGCTCAGCCGGGGGGAAAACCTGGGACACAAAGACGAAAGTATTGAAATCACCCCCATCTACAAGGGGATCGCCCAGCTTTTGGGAGTACTGCAGGTCATAGACGGAGGTTTGTGTGACTAACCTAGATAAATGGATCAAAGAAAAAACCTTTCATCACTCCGACTTTCAAGACATCGCCGCCCTAATAGAAGCGAAGAAGAAAATGGGAGTTACCATATCCCTCTGTATTCCTACCCTGAACGAGGAAGCCACCATCGGTAAAGAGGTGGTCATCTTTAAATCAGAGCTGATGCACCGTTACCCCCTGATTGATGAAATCGCCGTCATCGATTCAGGCTCCACCGACCGGACCCTCACGGTGGCGGCCTCCTTCGGAGCCGACACTTATTTAGCCGAAGACATACTTCCCAACATAGAAAACAAGAGGGGTAAGGGGGAAAACCTCTGGAAGGCCATCTATCAGCTCAAAGGGGACATCATCATCTACATCGATGCGGATATTAAGAATATCCATCCCCGGTTCGTCTACGGCCTCCTGGGGCCCCTACTGTATAACGAAGAAACAAAATACGTGAAGGCCTTCTACGACAGGCCCCTGGCCTTCTCCGAAGGGCTTCGCCCCTCGGGAGGCGGAAGGGTCACAGAAATCTTAATAAGACCCCTGTTTTCCCTCTTTTTTCCCGAGCTTTCCGCCATCATCCAGCCCCTGTCGGGGGAATACGCCGTCCGCAGGGAGGTGCTGGAACAGATCCGCTTCCCCATCGGCTACGGGGTAGAGACGAGCCACCTCCTGGATGTGTACCAGCTTTTCGGCCTTTCCGCCTTTGCCCAGACCGACCTGGACCAGAGAGTTCACATGAACCAGGCCACCGTAGATCTGGGCCGAATGTCCTTCGGGATCCTCCAGACCTTTCTCAACCGGATGAAATCCTTAGAAATCATGACGGCCCTGCCGCAAACCGGCAACATCCTCCGGCAGTTTCAGGTGAGGGACCAGGAATTCGAAGCCCGGGAGCACCTGATTGTGGAGGAAGAACGCCCCCCCATGCTGACCATCCCCGAATACAGGGAAAAAAGGGGGCTACCGCCCCTCAAGCCGGGCAAGTAGCCACTTTCCCAGTTCCTCCGTCCCCCGCTCAGCCCCCGCCGCTGCGGCCCCGGTCAAGGCGGCGGCGATTTCCCGCCGGCCGTACCGCACCCCTGCCAGCCTCTCCGACAAAGACGAGGCGGCCCAGGCTTCCTCCGTCCCCGGTTTTGCTTCCTCCGTCCCCGGAAAAACCCCCGAAACACGGCCTTCTCTCACCTGCAGCGCCAGATCAAGAGAACGGCCCCGAAAAATCCCCCCCACCCTTTGGGTGAAAGCCGGGGTTTTCCCGAACCGCCACTCCCAGGAGGTTAATGTGTCCCGGTAAGCCTGCCCCTCCCCGTCCAAATCGGAGGCCCCGATTTCCATCACACCGCCGGTCAAACCCGGCCAAATCGGAGCTGCCGCATCGGTCGGCGAAACCGCCTGGCTCCCGCCGTCCCGGGGTCCGCCGCTACCGTCGCCTCCGCCGTCCCGGTGGCAGCCGCCCAGGAAAACCTCCGCCGCCGCCCCGCAGAAAGCGGAATGATTCATCCCGGGCCTCAATTCCACCAGGTTGATCACCCGGCTCCTCACCGAAGCCACCCCCTTGGCTTCGATGTTCCAATCAGGAGCGGCCAGATACCGGGTGAGCCTTTCCCTGTCGGCGGCGATGAGGAGGGTGCCGTGGTGCAGCACCCGGTCCCGCTTTTTCCGGAAGGCGCTGCCGGACACCTTGAAACCCTCCACCAGGATGTCGTGGCGGGGCGATATTTCGGCGTGAATCCCCAGATTATCCAGGGCAGAGGTAACGACCCCGAGGTTTTCATCGGCGTCGAAGGCGGCGGCGGGGCAGAGGAAGGTGAAATTGCTGTTTCCCCCGTCGTGGTAGACCGTGCCGCCCCCGCTTTGACGGCGCACCAGGTCGGCTCCGTCCCTCTCCAACTCCTTCAAACTGCACTCCACCCAGGGATTCTGAAACCGGCCGATCACCACGCAGGGCCGGCTTTGCCAGAGGAAGAGAATCTGATCCTCCGTCCCCATCCGGCGGAAGAGCATATCCTCCAAAGCCAAATTAAGAAAGGGATCGTCGGAAGAAGAGGTGCATACAAAGACCCGGCCCGCCATAAGGGAACTATTTGACCCACTCGGCCAGAAGATTATCCTGCCGGATCAGCCGGTGGTGAATGAACTCGTTTAAATAGGTCATGGCCTTCTCGGCGCTGAGGTAGGTGGGAACTCCCCCCCGCTCCATCACCGCACCCAAACGGTTGTAGTTGGTATCGGCCCCGGAAGTGACGGTGATGGAAACCACCAGGGGCTTGTCGTACCGGGCGGCGGCTTCCACCAGCCCCTGGGCAATGTTTCCCTGGAAGCTGTCGATCTCTTCATCGGTGGTATGGATAAGCCCCGCATGGGGAACGATGGAAACACAGAGCGATTCCACCTCCTCTGCGGCCAGGAGGATATCGACGCAGGAAAGAAACAACTGGTCCGACACCATGGGGGTCAGGTCCAAAAGGGATTCCACGGTGACAAAGGAGGGAAGAACCGCCCGGAGGGCTTTCCCTGTGGCCGGGGAAAGGCTGGTCAACTCCAGATCTCCCAGATTGTCGGCGGCGTTGGCCTTCTCATACCCCGCATTGGTGATCACCGCCGTCCTCCGTCCCCGCACCCGCTTGGCATCCAGCATGGTGAAGGTTTTAATCAGCCCCAGGTGGTCTTCCATGGTGTCCGCCACCACCAGCCCCGCCTGTTTCATCGCCGCCTTGGCCACCGCATATTCCCCCGCCAGACTGGCGGTGTGGGACTGGGTGGCCAGGCGGCCCGCCTCGGTACGGCCCGCCTTGTACACCACCACGGGCACCTTCACCCACCGGGTGGTTTCGAAGAAACAGCGCCCCGCCCCGGCCTTGAACCCCTCGATGTAGACCCCCATCACCTTGATCTCTTCCCGGCCGTTGAAATAACTCACCAGGTCGCAGGGATCCACGTCCAGCTGGTTCCCGTAGGACACCACCACCTGGGGGCTCACGGCGTTCCGGAGATTGGAAAGTTCCACCAGCCCCAGGGCGCCGCTCTGGCTGAAGAGGGCGATATCCTTCTTCCGGGACAGATCCAGGCTGAACTTGTTGCGGGGAATAAAAAACGTGTTCAGCCCCGGCTCATCCTCGCCGCCGGCATATACCACCCCCAGGCAGTTGGGCCCCATCACCCTGATGCCCGCCGCCCCGCTGATAAGACCCATCTTACCCTCCAGCCCCTGGTCCCTGCTGACCTCGCTGAACCCGCCGGGAATAAGCAGAATCGCCTTCACCCCCGCCCGGGCCGCCTCCTCCACCACCGGCAGGGTTTGCTCCGCCGGGACGGTGACCACCACCAGCTCCGGCACCGCCGGAAGCTCCGCCAGGTTCCGGTACAGCGGCAAGGTCAGGCCCTCCACCTCCACCTGCCCCCCCCGGGGATTCAGACAGTACAGATCCTTCCGGCCCAGCCGGACCAGGTTAGCGGCGATGACGTTGCCCGCCTTAGCCGGGTCGCTCCCGCTGATACCCGCCACCGCCACGCCCCGGGGGCTGAAGAAGGCGGAGAGATTTTCGAAAGGTTTCACCGGCCGGTCCCAGTAGGCGGTCTCTTTCTTCCCGAAGAGGGCGTAACCGTCCAGGGCGATAAAATTACGGTCCAAGTCAAAGACAAAAGGGTTAATCTCAAACTCCGAAAGGACGAACTCCGACGGGCTCTCGAAGAATTGGGAAAAGTACACCGACAGATCACTGAGCTTCACCATGGTGTCGATGGCCTGGTCGAGAAGATCCTCTTTTTTCTGCTGGATGAACTTTTTCCTAATCTCCGTGGAGGTAAGAAGGGCCTGGGCCCACTCCCGGTTCACCGGCGCCAACAGCAGGTTGGGAGGGGAAAAATGGGCCGCAAAATGCTCGGCGTCGGAACCGCCCTTGCTGAAGGAAACCACGGGCCCGAAGGTCTCGCTCTCCCGGAATCCCAAAAGAATCTCGTTGCCCAGTTCCGGCGAGTACTCCACAAAGGCTACCAGTAGAATCCCCTCCACCGGGAACCCCTGGTCTGTGAAAGCCTTTCGCATCTTCTCAAAAGAATAGCGGAGAAACTCAAGATCCTTGTGGAGAACCTTCACCCCCCCCAGCTTCTCCTTGTGGGCCACCTCGGGGCTCACCACCTTCAAGACCACCCGGCTGCTGCCGAACCGGGACAGAAGCTCCCGGGTGATCTCTTCGGGGGAGGTGATAAACTCCCACACCGGGGTGCGTATATCCAGGGAGGAAAGGATCCGGTAAACCTCGTGCTCATACAGTTGGCTCCTTCCCCGGCGGAACGCCTCCGATAGAATCCCGCTTACCTCTTCCTGCCAACCGTCCCGAATCTGCTCCATCTGCCGCCTCCTGGATGCCATTATAACCCGGCCCCGATCAGTGAGCCAGCGAAGAAATACTCTCCAGCACTTCCTCCGTCCCCCTTTTACCCGCCAGGCGCGAAAGAACCAGAGAGATCAAAATGATCCCCGGAATATCGATGACCAGCCGGGTCAGGGCGAACCGGGGGCCCAGGCTGGTGTATTCGAAGAGGAACATGGGGATCTTTGTGGTGGACCAGGCGCCGATGAAGATAAACACGGTCCGCAAGGAGGCCCCCTTCTTCAGCAAAACCGCCGCCACGGGAAAGGCCGCATAGAGGGGTCCCGCCGCCGCACTCCCCAGAAGAAAAGCGATGAGAATCCCCTTGAAACCCGACTTCTCCCCCATCAGGGAGACCATCACATCCTTGGGAACCCAGACATCTAAAAGCCCCAGAAGA
>CAYYNJ010000085.1:7467-10681 GCA_964472775.1 uncultured Spirochaetaceae bacterium | reverse complement strand
GACGCATGCACAAAATATAAGCCCTATGCTGACAACAGCAGCACCGGCGGCAGGGTCAGACAGGTTATCCACGCCAGCCGGACGTTGAGAGAGAAAAGCACCGCCACTACACCGAACATCATGAAGAAATCCCGGAAGAGGGAGGTGGCCACGGAGGTAAAAAGTTCGTTCACCGTCTCCACATCGCCGGTGAGGCGGCTCACCAAGGAACCTACGGGGCGGCTGCTCAGAGAAGAAAGGGGCAGACCCATGGTGTGACGCAGAAGGCCCAGCCGCATGTCCCTCATCACCCCCTGGGCGATGTAGGCCATCAGGTAAACCTGGGCAAAGGAAAAAACCAGGATCACCAAAAGAAGCAGGGCGAAGATAAGCGAATAGTTCTTCAAGCCTTGATAGTTCTCTTCCTGGAGAATCTTCCGGTCCTCCCGGGGCAGCGATGCCAAGGTCTCTTTAAGAAGGGCGCCCCGGTCATCCTGCCTTTCGAATACTCCGGGATGGCGGTCCATCACCGTCTCTGCTTCCGGTCCCTGGCTCCAGTGCCAGCTCCGGGCATCCAGCAAGTCTTCTTCGATAAGCCGCCGCTTCACCGCACCGCTGATCTCTGACAACACCGATTCATTGAGATAAAGGTAATCCCCGATCTGGCCGGAAAGCCGTTCGGGCCGGGAAAAGAGGGGCTCCGCTCCGGGAACATCGGCGGCCCCGGGCTTAAGCCTGACGTGGGAAACCAGGATATGCTCGTCCATCACCCGTTTGATGATCACCGGGGTCAGTAGCTCCCCCAAAGATGCTAAAACCAGAGCGCCCAGGGCGAGAAAAAAGAGAAACCGGTACGGTTTCAGGTAGCCCAGGAGACGACGGGCAATCTGGGGGTCATAGCTGCGGATAATTTTTTCTTTATCCATCGATTCCCTCCTCCCGGGTGATTTTCTGGATCTCGTAGATCCGCCGGAAGATCCCTTCCTGTTCTTTCAGTTCCTCCGGAGTCCCCTGCTGAACGATCCGGCCGTCCTCCAGGACCAGGACCCGGTCTGCCGCATTGAGGGTGGAAACCCGATGACTCACCAGGATGTTTGTTTTCCCCCGGCGAAGCTCCACAAAGCTTTTTAGGATCTTCTCCTCCGTCTCGGTGTCCACCGCCGAAAGGGCGTCGTCGAAAATCAGAATCTCTGAATTCATCGCCAGGGCCCGGGAAATGGAGATCCGCTGTTTCTGCCCTCCCGACAAGGTAAGGCCCTTCTCGCCCACCGGTGAATCCCAACCCTGGGGAAACTGCTGAAGATCCCGGGTTATGGTGGTGTGATCCGCCATGGATTGGAGGTACTCCTCGTCGGCGTCGGGAACCCCGTAGGCGATATTCTCTTTAATGGTGGTAGAGAAAAGAAAGGTGTTTTGGGGAACCATGGCCAAGGATGCCCGGAGAGACGCCAGGTGATAGTGCCTGATGTCCTGGCCGTCGTAGAATACCGTCCCCTCCGGAGGATCCAAAAGCCGGGGCAGGAGCCGGAGCAGGGAGGTTTTCCCCGAACCGGTAGCCCCCAGGATGCCCAGGGTCTCCCCGGGCTGCAGGGTAAAGGAAATATCGGCTAAGGCGGGAGGACTCTCCGGCGCCGCGTCGGGATAAGAATAAGTCAGGTGCCGTACTTCCAGGGTTCCCCCCTCGGGAAGCCATTCCGACCCCGGGGGTGATACAATGTCGGCGGGAGTGTTGAGGATGGCGTTGATACGTCCCAGGGAGACAGCACCCCGCTGGGCCAGGTTGATGGTAAACCCCGCTCCGATCATGGGCCAAATGAGCATGCCCAGATAACTCATGAAGGCAACGAAATCTCCCGGCGAAAGGGAACCGTCCAGCACCTGACGGCCCCCGAAGAGCAGCAGCAGCAGGGATGTGATTCCCGACAGAAATCCCACCGCGGGAAACATGAACCCCCAGATTTTGACAAGGTCCAGGTTACGCCGGAGGTATTCGTCGTTGGCGTCCTCGAACCGCCGGAGGAAATGGTCCTCCCTCACGTAGGTCTTAATCACCCGGATTCCCGACAGGGTCTCCTGCACCTCTTCGCTGAGCCGTGAAAATCCCTCCTGTACCTTCAAAAACCGCTGCCCCAACAGTTTTCCCATCCCCAGGACCATAACGGTAATGAAGGGCAGGGGCGCCACGGTGAGTAGGGCTATCTGGGGATACTGGGTAAAAAGAATGACCAGAATCACCAAGGTCATGAAAATTCCGTCCACCAGGGCCACCAGGGCGATCCCCGTGGCCATCCGGATGGCGTTCATGTCGTTGGTAAAACGGGCCATGATGTCACCGGTCTTCATCTCTTTGAAAAAGGTGGATGAGAGGGTGAGCAGGTGGTCGTAGAGGCTCTTGCGAAGCTCCGCTTCGATCTTCCGGGAGGAACCGCTGATGAAGTACCTCCAGCCGAACCGGCCCACGGCGATGGCCACCGCCACCGCCACCATGACCAGCATTAACGAACCGACCTGGGAGAGGTCGAAAGAACCGGCGGCAATGATGTCCACCGCGCGCTTTATCATCTGGGGGAGAACCATCTGGCCCCCATCGGTGATAACCAGAAAGAGGAGCCCCCCCAGGTAGTACCATAGATACTTTTTCACATAGGGGCCCAGGGTACGATACTCTTTAAGCACAGCAACTCCTCTCAATTATTTTAAGGAAAAAGAAAATTCCCGGGTTATGAGAGGCCAAACCCCTCCGCCGGAGTCAGCTCAAACCCCGGGGGGTATCGAGTATCTCCTTCCAGACCACCGCCTGTTTCAGGGGGCTCATGGCGCTTATCCGGGTGAGGGAAGAAACGCGGTTTTGTTGGCCATACCCGGCAGGCCGGGGAGGGGCCGCTGCGACGGCAGCGTTCCTGGCCGCTTCTTCTTCCCGGGAGACCTCCGCCATCGCCGCCGCCAAGGTCTGGCTTTCCCGGGGCTGTTCCCGCGGTTCCGCTGCCTTTAAAGGAACCTCCAAAGCCACCGGCTCTCCCGCCCGGGGACGCTTCTGCTCTTCCCCGGAAAACTCTTCCCAGCCCTGTTTCAGAGCTTTCTCAAGTTCCGCCAGCCCGCCGGAAACGCCGGTTTTGTCCAGCACCTCCCGAAGCTGCCGGCCCTTTTCTTCTTTCCAGCCGGTACGGGAAGCCTTGGCCCGGGTATCGTCAGCGGCGGCCCGAGGCGCCCCGGCGGTCCGAACCGAACCTTTTTC
>CAYYNJ010000085.1:1407-7408 GCA_964472775.1 uncultured Spirochaetaceae bacterium | reverse complement strand
AGATAGATAAAGAACCCCAGGTTTTCAAAAATAATATCCATGACAGATTATTTCCCCGGCTCCTCGGGACCTGCACCGGCTTCGCCGCCGATACTCTGGCGCATGTTGGTGTCGGCCTGGATGTTTCTCAGTTTGTAATAATCCATGATACCCAGGTTTCCGGACCGGAACGCTTCGGCGATGGCCAGAGGAATCTCCGCCTCCGCCAGAACCACTTTGGCCTGGTTTTCCTTCACCTTGGCGGCCATTTCCTGTTCCACCGCGATAGCTGCGGCCCGGCGCTGTTCCGCCACCGCCTGGAACCGGCGCTTGTCCGCTTCCGCCTGGTCGGCCTGGAGTTTGGCCCCTACGTTTTCCCCCACATCCACATCGGCGATGTCGATGGAAAGAATCTCGAATGCGGTTCCCGCATCCAGCCCTTTCTCCAGGACCCGGCGGGAGATGTTGTCGGGGTTCTCCAACACTTCTTTATAGGTCTTGGCGGAGCCGATGGTGGTGACGATGCCTTCGCCCACCCGGGCGATGATGGTGTCCTCGGTGGCGCCGCCCACCAGCCGTTCAATGTTGGCCCTCACCGTGACCCGGGCCCGAGCCCGGAGCTGAATCCCGTCGGCGGCCACCGCATCGATGGTGGTCCGGCCCGTGGCGGGGTTGGGACAGTCTATGACCTTGGGGTTTACGCTGGTCTTCACCGCATCCAGCACATCCCGGCCCGCCAGATCGATGGCGGCGGCTTGTTCAAAAGCCAGGGGAATCTTCGCCTTGCTGGCGGCAATGAGGGCCTTGCTGACCCGAAGAACATCCCCCCCCGCCAGAAAGTGGGTTTCCAACAGGTCTGAATCCACGGGAATACCGCTCTTTTTGAGCATGATATTGCTGTCTACGATCAAGGTGGACTTAACACGCCTAATCCACATCCCGATAAGCCGGTGCATCCCCACCGGAGCACCCGACAGGAGTGCCCTGAACCAGAGCCCGAAAAACTTGATGAAGATCGCCAGAAAGACAAGAATCGCAATACCAATGACAATGTAAACTATTAACACTTCTCTTCTCCTTTTTGAACCAGGATTCGGTTTCCCTCTACCTGAATTATTTTAACATTTTCTCCCTTAGGAATAAACTCTCCCGAGGTAACCACACTGTACTGCCGGTCATTTACCACGATGATGCCCGCCGGCCGGAGGGGTGAGAAAACCACCCCCTGCTGCCCGAGAAGCCCCTGATGAAGATCAGGGCTGTCCAAATTCAGGTTTTTCCGAGGGTCTCCCCCCAAAATTATCCTTCTGCCGAAAAAGCTTCGGGGAAACCGCCGGAAATAAAAGATGATGATGGCGGGGGTAAGGATCAATACCGTAAGCAGCACCGCTAAACCGGCTATTTCTCCGAAGGTCTGATAGGTCATCACCACCGAACCGATGAGACTTCCCACCCCCAAGGCGCCGATGATCCCGGCGGAAGGAATGAAGAACTCAAGAATTACCGCCCCAATACCCAGTAAAAACAAACCAATGATAACACCCATTAACTTTCCCTCACTATGATGCGGTTGCCCTGAACATCAACAACCCGCACCGCCCGGGAGGCTTCGATAAACTCCCCCCTGGTCTGGGCTATATAAACTGTTCCGCCGATTTTAACCTTTCCCACCGGGCGCAGGGGGGTCACCGTCTCTCCCGGGTCTTCCGGACGGGGCCCCGTTGGGACAGAAATCCCGGCGGTCCCCTCCTTTGAAGAAACTCCGTCTCCGCCTAAGGAGGAACCGGCACCGGCTTCTCCCAGGGTGGTTTCCAGCATGAGCCGCCGGAAAGGACGGATATGGGGGAAAAAGATAATCAGAAGAATCACTATCCCCAGGGCGGCCAGAAAACTCCCCATGGTGGACAGTACATTGGATCTGAGAATCACCCATTCCCATTCAAACTCAGGAACCACAAAATCCTGCCGCGACAGGATCAGGGACCCCACCATCAGGATAATACCCCCCGTTCCGGCTACGCCGAAACCGGGAATAAGAAAGATTTCCACCACCAAAAGGATCAGCCCCGCCAGAAAGAGAAGAAGCTCCACCGAGCTCACCATCCCCAACATGCCGTTGCCGATGAATACCGCCGAAAAAGCTAAAATAGCCGCCACCCCGGGAATACCGAAGCCGGGACTGGATATTTCTATATAAACCGCCACAAACCCCAGGGTAAGAAGCAGAGACACCACGGCGGAACTGGTCAAAAGCGCCACCAGGCTATCCGCCCGGGAGACCTCCAGATCCTGCACCGTCCCCGGCTCCAGGCCGAGCCGCAGCAGAAGCTCCTCCCGGTCCTCCACCGTCCCCGATGAAATACCGTACCGAGCCATTTCTCCCGCGGTGAGGGTCAGAAGCTTCCCTTCGGGAGAGAGGATCTTTCCCTCTTTCAAGGTCAGCCCCCGCTCCGAGGCTTCCCGCTCCAGGTCGGGCATGTCTCTCCGGATGGTCAGACGCACCTCCTCACCCAGAAAAACCTCCAGGAGTTCTTCATCCTTATCCACCATGGCCAGGGCCACCCCTTGGGGGTATCCGTTTTTTTCCGCCAGCGCCGCCAACTGGGTCCTTACCGCAGAAACCTCCTTCTCCGAGGCCGCCACCGATTCCCCCTGGGAAAGATAAACCGGGGCGGCGGCGCCGATGGAGGTACCAGGCTCCATGTAAATAGCGTCACAGGCCAGGGAAATCAGGGCTCCGGCGGACCAGCTGACCCCGACGCTCTCGGAGTCGGCGGAAATATACGCCACCGTACGGGCTTCATCCACCGAACCGATGAGGGTGGCCATTTCCAGAGCAGAATCCACCCGGCCTCCGAAGGTATTTATTTCAAAAATAAGGACCTCCGCCCCTTGGCTCAGGGCAGAATCGATACTGCGCCTCAAGAAGACCGTCTGGGATGGTTCGATATCTCCCTTCAGGGGAATAACAACCCCCCGGGGAGAATTCCCTTCCTGGGAAAATCCGTAAAACAGGGAAAACAGAATTAATAACAGAACGATAACTCTTTTGGTCATGGTTAAAAAATGCTACTCCCTTCGCCAATAGTCAAGAAAGACTCACCCGGCCTTCGGTTTTTTCTCCTCTGTAAAGAGAAAATTCCCCCCCCCACTGGGCCGCCAAGGCCGCAGCGAAGCGGAGACCCGTACCGTACCGGTCCGGCGGCATTTCGGACCCTCCGTCAAACCCTACCCCGTCATCGATGACGGTCAGCACCTGGCCGCCGGAACCGCAGCAGAATTCCGCCGTCACCGTCCCGGAGCGTCCCCGGGGAAAGCCGTGGATGATGCTGTTTAACACCAGCTCGTTCACCAGCAATCCCAGGGGCAGGGCCTTTTCCACATCCAGAAGAAGAGGATCCCCCAGAACCTCGAAGCCGATTCCCCGGCCCGGGGCCCCGGAAAAGTCCGCCCCCAGGGACAGGATCCGGCGTATCAGCTCCACCCCCTCCACCTGGTTGTCCACCCGGTTCCGGTAGAGGTGTTCATGGATCACCGAAAGGGTCCGAATCCGTCCTGCCAGGGCGTTGTAAGGCCCCTGGGGGGATCCCGCCTCCTCATCATCACGGCGCTGAATATTAATGAGGCTGGTGATGATCTGAAGGTTCGCCTTGACACGGCTGTGGAGGGTCCGGGCCAGCAGCTCTCCTTCCTGAAGCCGGCGCTGGTCTTCCCGGCTCTGAAGCTTCTGGTCGGTGATGTCGGTGATAGAAACGGTTACTCCCTGGATGATCCCCCGGTCGGACCGGATCGGGATGTAGCGGTTATGATAATACCGGACCTCCCCATCGGGGCGGGAATAGTTTCTTTCCTCCACAAAGGTGTCCCCCTGGAGAACCTCGTCAAGCTTCTGTTTAATCTCCCGCCGTACCGACAGGGATGAAAGGCTGTCCAGAAGGGAAAGTCCGATTCGTATCTTTACTCCCCGGATATCTTCCATGAAACTCCGATACGCATCATTGAACGCCAGGAACGGGGTGAACCGGTAAAACCGGTCAAGAGAACAGACCCCGATATTGCCGTATCCCTCGATGAGAGACCGCTGGATCGCAAGATTCATGGAGATGCACTCCCTTACTTCATCGGAGTCGGTGAGCTCCACCGTGTGGAGCCTCAATCCGTATATGTACCCCGCCCCGTCTAAAACAGGGCCGGCGATGTTTTCAAAGTATCGGTGGTTTCCCTCCTCATCCTCCAATTCATCCACCGTATAGAAGTGTTCTCCCCCCAAAGCCCGGTCGTAGTTATACCGGACCAGCCGGCGGTACCGGGGATCCGGCAGAGCCTCCAGGATGTTCATCCCCTCCCGGATATCCACTCCCCAAACCCTTTTCATCTCCCGCCGATGAGCTTCATTAAAACTCTGGTAACAGTAATTCCGGTCCACCGTCCAAATCATGGGGGAGCGGTCTATCCGGGACGAAGCGTCATCCAAGGGCAGAGCTTCCCTGAGGCTGTCGGGCATGGACGGGGCCTCTAAAACCATCAAAAAAAGATCCTGGCCCTGCTCCTCCCCCTTCCACCGGCTGAGAATCTGCGCCCCCGCATTCAGCTCCGTGGGGCCCAGAAGCCGGATGTCAAAACGGGTAATCCCGGGATAGCCTTCCAGGATCTGGTCCAGAGATTCGGGTGATAAGATGAAAGAACCGCTCAGCCCGGCCATTTTACGGGCCGCTGCATTGGCCTCTCTGACCGGTCCCGAAGCCGCAAACACCAGGGCCGGAAGACCCAGGTTTTCGAATAACGCATAATAGGGTGATTCCATGGCGAAAGTATATCATAAGGCGTCAGGTTCGATGGACCGAAAGTCTGAACTAGTTCAAAACGAAGGTTGCCCAGGGTGTTAACCTGCGCTTATACTGGGAAGTATGATTCAACTGATGGTGTTTCTGGGAAATCCCGGAAACCAATACCGCCTGACCCGGCATAACTACGCTTGGAGACTGCTGGACCGGTTCTCACAGATCCCCCCGGCGGGGTGGCAGAAGAAATTCAAAGGTTCCTTCCTGCAGATTCCCGGAGGAGAAGGGAAGAAGGGCATCCTGAAACCGGAAACCTTCATGAACAAGAGCGGAGAAAGCGTCGGGGCGGCGGCGGCTTTTTTTAAATACAACCCGGAGCAGGTTCTGGTGGTCCATGACGACATTGAGCTTCCCTTCGGGGCCTGGGCCTTGAAACAGGGAGGCGGACTGGGAGGGCATAACGGCCTCAAGTCCATCAGCTCAAGCCTGGGATCCAAAGCCTTCTTCCGGCTCCGGCTGGGGGTGGGGCGCCCCGCCAGGGGGGACGTGGCTTCCTTTGTGTTCGGACGGTTCACCCCCCACGAAGAAGCCTGGTTAGACGACCTGTTAACCCGGGAACACGCCGTGCTGGAACGTTTGCTTGATCAGGAACCCGAAGATATTCCTGCGCCCCTCAGGGAAGGAATCCTGGAGACATGAAAACCGGCGCTTGCTCCGGTAGAAACCGAATAGAAAGAAAAATAAGGAGGCGGGCACATGAAAAATCATTTTCTCCTGGCCATAAACACCGGATCCACATCCACCAAGGTAGCGGTATTCGAAGAGGAGAAACTTCTCTTTCGGGAGAGCATTCAGCACAGACTATCGGATTTTAAGGATTTTACCCATATCATCGATCAGTACCCCCTGCGGATCACCGTGATCAATGACCTCTTAAAAAAACATGGATTCGATACGAAGAATCTCGATGCCGTGGTGGGACGGGGGGGAATCCTCAAACCGATAAGCGGCGGAGTCTGGAAGGTGGGCGAGGTTATGCTCAAAGACCTGAGGGATACCAAAACCAGCCAGCATGCCTCCAATCTTTCAGGCATCATCGCCCATGAGATTGCCGAGCCCCTGGGGATTCCCGCCTACATCGTCGATCCCGTGGTGGTAGACGAGCTTGATCCGGTGGCCAGGGTGACAGGATTACCCGAAATCAGCCGCCGTTCCATCTTTCACGCCCTGAATCAAAAAGC
>CAYYNJ010000085.1:0-1362 GCA_964472775.1 uncultured Spirochaetaceae bacterium | reverse complement strand
GACCCCGGTGATCGCGACGCTCGACCTCGCCCCCGGCATCACCGTGGGCGCCCATAAGGGGGGCCGGGTGGTGGATGTGAACAACGGTTTAAACGGAGACGGCCCCTTTTCTCCGGAACGGAGCGGCAGCATCCCCGTCACCGACCTGATCAGCCTCTGCTTCAGTGGAAAATACAGTGAAGACGATCTGCAGAAAATGGTCCGCCAGGGAGGCGGCCTCAAGGCGTACTTCGGAACCACCGACACCCAGGCGGTACAAAAACAGGCCGAAGAAGGAGATCAAAGGAGCGCCCTGATTCTGGATGCCATGGCATATCAGGTTTCCAAAGAAATAGCCGCCCTGGGAGCGGTTTTCGGCGGTGAGATTGACGGAATAATTCTAACCGGGGGACTAGCCCAGAGCGAAGATTTTATAGGAAAAATCAAAAAGCGCATCGATTACCTGGGCAGGATATTTCTCTATCCCGGAGAAAACGAGCTGGAAGCCCTGAGGGATAACGCCCTCAGGGTACTCCGCGGTGAAGCCCAAGCCCACGAATACGAGTAATCCCGGCGGACCGGGGAGGCCCCCGCAGGGGGCCCCTCCTGATAACCCCCGGCCCAACAAATTCCTCCCGGAGCAGCCGGTTCATCGGAACTCCGGGAGTTTTTTTATCAAGTTACCGTTGTCTGGTTTGCTTTCTTTTTCTGGAATTCGTAGAATAGTAAGAGGGAGAAGGCAATGCTGATTCAAGCAGAAATATGGACCGTGGCAAAGACCGACCAGGGCAACGCCGTCCTGCTCCGGCCCCTGGACTCGGAAGTGGCGGTTCCCATTTTTATCGGACAACTGGAAGCCCAATCCATCCTCATAGGGATGGCCCATGTTCCCATGCCCCGGCCGAATACCCACGAATTGATGATATCCCTTCTCAAAACCTTGGAATATCAAATGACCCGGGTGGAGATTACGGATATCCGGGAAGGAGTCTTTTACGCCACCCTTCATATACAGTCCTCAGACGGGGAAGTGATCCAGGATTCGCGGCCCTCCGACGCCCTGGCCTTGGCAGTACGGGCCGGGTGCCCCATATATCTTTCGGATATGGTGGTGGACGAAGCAGGCATTCCCCTGGAGACGATCATCGAAGAAAGTACCCCCCAGGAGTCAGACTCCCGGGAGGTGGAAATAATGCGTATGCGGACCGCCTTGAATCAGGCCATTAAAAGCGAAGACTACGAAGAAGCCGCCCGGCTCCGGGATATCCTGGAAACCCTGGATCCTTCGGATAACAGCGGCGACCTCCCCTCCAGCACGGTCTAAGGGCGGCTCGTAGAAACTTCGTTTTACCCCATCTGCTTCATTTTGGCGAAGCCCCTGCT
>CAYYNJ010000084.1:1664-10700 GCA_964472775.1 uncultured Spirochaetaceae bacterium | reverse complement strand
CAATGGTTACCTGTCTTTCCTGCATGGCTTCAAGAAGCGCACTTTGCACCTTTGCGGGTGCACGGTTAATTTCATCGGCCAAAAGCAGATCCTTCAGCCACGCCACCGAAGCGATACCGGCGGCTACGAAAAAGGCCTGCCAGAGAAGTCCCGTCAGGGCCAACAGAGGGAGAGTCCCCGCCAGGGAAAGAAGAATTCCCCCCAGGCTGCTGACCAGGATGGCCCCGGCGATCATCCGGGCTTTATTCCACCGGTCCGCCAAGAGGCCGAAGGGCAGGGCCAGCACGGCGCTGCCCAGCATGACCGACCCGCCGATGATGCTGAACTCGGTCTTAGAAACCCCCACGTAGTTCTCCAGATACACAATCAGATAAGGCATGGAGACCTGCATCCCGATACTGCTGATCATAATAAAGAGCAGGAGGATGAAGAGGTCCCGGTTGTTCTTCAAAATCCGGGGGTCTAAAAGTTCGGCGAACTCACGCCAGAAGGGGCCCCGGGGCGGTTCCGGCACCGGCAGGGGAGGTTCCTGCAGCAGCAGCCCTGCGGCCAACCCCACCAGCATGACGATTCCTCCCAGGCTGTAGAAAAAGATAAAATAACCGAAGGTGTCGATGAGGATTCCCGCCGCCACCATGGAGATGATCTGGGCCAGGAAGAGGCTCAGGTTCAGAACGCCTTCCACCCGCCCCCGGGTACCGGGGCCGGCCACATCGGCGGTCCAGGCGCTGAAGGCGGCGTCGTTGGCGGTGGAACCGAAGAAGGTCATCATCGAATCAGCGGCCACCACCATGAAGACCGCCAGACCGGTGATCTTGATGAAGGAGACCATGGGAAAAAGGACCGTAGACAGCCCCCACAGCAGATACCCCACCAGGATGTAGGGCCGGCGGCGGCCCCAGCGGGACCGGGTTCGGTCGCTTAAGGTGCCCATCAGCAGGGTGGTGAGGGTGGCGGTGATGGCGCTGGCGGCGACCATCCAAGCCACGGGTCTCGGGTCGGCGGTGATGGTATCGAAGACAAAGGTGTTAAACCAGGAGTTCTCCACCGCCCAGGCGATCTGCCCCGTCAAGGCCAAGGCCCCCATAACCAGCCAGGTGCGGGCCCCCAAGGGTCCCGCCGGTTTTGTTTTCATATTATCCCCTTTGTAATGTTCCTTTGAATTTTTTCTAAGGTTTTGGCGGACCGGCAAGACCGGCAGCCCCGGTTATTTCCGCTTCGATTCTTTGGGAGTCACACAGACCCCCCTAGCCCGGGCCACCAAGACCGGTTCTTCCAAGACATCCGCCGCCGAGGGGCTGATGTCGGGCCGGGAGGCCACCACCTTGCGGGCGGTGAATTCCATGGTTCGGGAGGTATTACCCATTTTGGTAATCTCGCCGTAGACTTCCACGTAATCCCCGGCGTAGACGGGGGCTAAAAACTCCACCTCATCGTACCGGAGGAAGAGCCCTTCGTCGCCGTCGGCCATGATGAGCAGCTCCGTGGCCAGGTCGCCGAAGAGGTGAACCATGTGGGCTCCGTCCACCAGGCTTCCGCCGTAATGGGCGTCTTTATGGGACATTCTCATCCTCAGGGTAGAACTGATTTTATCCATCTCTATCTCTCCTTCGTCATTGCTAACCGGTGCCGCCGGAGGGCCGCCATATCCGGCATCCCCGGATACGGGGGTTCCCGGGGCCGGGCAGGAAGATTATACCATCATTCCCCGGGGCTTGCACCTTTAGACCGGTTCATGTTATGGGAAGGTAAGGCGGACCTGTTATGAAGAAAATTGCGACCCGGAACCTGACCCTGGACATGTATATCGACGGCGACCGGAGACTCCACGCCCACGGCCGGCTGGTGGACGACCGGTCCATCCCCTTTAAAGCCTTCGAAGGGGGCATCACCCCCCCGGGATGTTTTCACAATCTGGAGGCCCGCATGGTGATAGACATGAAAACCTTTGAGATTCGGGACATCGCCGTGGAATTTCACCGGTTTCCCGATGAATCCTGCCCCGGGGTGGCGGAGGTGTATCAGCAGCTCAAAGGGGTTCGGGTGGCATCGGGGTACACCAAGAAGGTGCTCTCCGTGGCCGGCGGCACCCGGGGATGCGCCCACCTGACCCACCTGATTGTGGTGATGGGGCCCGCCATCGTCCAGGGAGCCTTTACCGCCCTGGCGGCGGAGGATCCTAATCTATCCGGAGAAGAGGGTTTCAGCCAGGCCCAGATGGAAGATTACTTCCACGGCAGCTGTCATGTCTGGAAAAAGTAAGCCCCCGGCGGCTGCCGGGGGCTGATGAGACAGGACGGAAGGATTAGATAATCCCCACGCTGGAAAGGAAAATCACAAAAACAAAGACGGGGATGATCCACTTGACCAGGAAGAACCAGGTGTTGGCGATTCCGGTGTTGGTCAGTTCGCCGCCGTTGGTGATCTCGTCCACCGCACCCTTCTTCTTCCAGAACCAGCCCACCGCTATGGCTCCGCCCAGGGCGCCCAGGGGCAGACTGATGTTGCTTCCAAAGTAGTCGAAGAGGGTAAAAATATCCATTCCGAAGACCTTGAAACCGCCCCAGATACCGAAGCTGAAACTCACGGCAATGCCCAGGACAAAGGCGATGGCGCCCACTAACAGAGCCGCCTTGGGACGGGACACATTCTTCTTTTCGATGATGTACGCCACGGGCATCTCCAGGATGGAGATGGAACTGGTCAGGGCGGCGATGAAAACCAGCACAAAGAAGATCAGGCTGAACAGGGGTCCCAGGGGCATCTGGGCAAAAACCGCAGGAAGGGTGATAAACAGGAGGCCGGGACCCGCGCCGGGTTCCATGCCGAAGGCGAAGACCGCGGGGAAAATCATGAATCCCGCCAGGATCGCCACCAGGGTGTCGGTGAGGGAAACCTGTAGGGCCGTCTTGGCCAGGTTCTCTTTCCGCTTCAGATAACTGGCATAGGTGACCATGCCGGACATACCCACGCTGAGGGAGAAAAAGACCTGCCCCAGGGCGGCTACCCAGGTGGCTGCGGTAATCTTGGAGAAATCGGGCTTCAGGTACCAGGCGATACCTTCCATGGCACCGGGGAGGGTGACCGCCCGGACCAGCAGAATGAGCATCATCACAAAGAGGGCGGGCATGAGAACTTTGGTATACTTTTCGATACCGCCGCTGATTCCCTTGGCTATGATAAATACCGTGGCCGCCATGAAGAGGAGGTGGTAGAAAAGGGGAAGCACGGGATGACCGATGAATCCGCCGAAGGCGCCGCCCATCTCATCGGCGGAGAGGGTAAGAAGCCCCGTCACCGACTTGAAGGCGTAGTGGATGGTCCACCCCCCCACCACCGAAAAGTAGGACAGAAAGATGAAAGCGGAAAAGAAACCCAGGTATCCCACCCACTGCATGGCGGGATGGATTTTTTTGTAACTGTCAACGGCGTTGGCCTTGCCGTGACGTCCCACGGAAAACTCAACTAAAAGAAGACTCACACCCACCACCACCATGATGATCAGGTAAACCAGCACGAAAGCGCCGCCTCCGCTGGTTCCCGCCATGAAGGGGAAACGCCAGAGGTTTCCCAGCCCTACCGCGGAACCGGCGGTGGCCAGGACGAACCCGAGACTGGATTTAAAAGAATCCCGGGTTGAAGAGTTGGAAAGATTGTCCGACATACTGCACTCCTAATATTTTATACCACGGATACCGCCGCGGTTCCGGATTCCGTCCCCTACCTTCAGGGCCATCCGAATCCCTCCGGAAGAAACCCTGACAGTCTATTTTTTCAGCTCCTTGGCAAGCTGAAGAAATTCTTCAACAGTGATGTCCCGTTTCTGAGAAATCGAAAGGGCCTTCACCTTCTGCATCAGCACTCCCTCCTCTTCCTCATTGAAACTTAACGAGTTGTCGTTGAGCCACTTGGTTAAATTGTCCTTACCGCTCTTCTTGCCCAGATAGATCTCCGGCTCGTTCTGGCCCGTCATGGTCCAGTGGTAGGGCAGCATGGCCAGGGGTTTGGTGTCTTTACAGTTCAGCCAGAGGCTGGAAGGAAGGCCCGTCTCCCAGCCAAAAATGCGGTCGCCGATGATGGCCCGGTTGGGCTGACATTTAAAGCGGGTCAGTTCTTCCACCAAGAGGCTCAGCTCTTTGAGTTTTTCGGTTTTAATTCCCGTTTTTACCCCGTAGAGGGTCTCCAGGGCCATGGCCACCGGTTCCAGTCCGGCGCCGCCGGCCCGTTCCCCGATGCCGTTCACCGAAACATGGCACACCTCGGCTCCCGCCGCCAGACCGGCGATGGTGGTGGCCACCCCCATGGCAAAGTCGTCGTGAAAGTGAACCTCCACGGGCTGGTTAAACCTCTCTTTCAGCTTCCTGACCCGGTGGGCCGCCCCCTCGGGGCTAAAGGCGCCGAAGGTATCCACCAGGGCCACCGCATCCATGTGGCCCCCCTCCTCGATGGCCGAGAGGGTGTCCAGGAGAAAATCCATCCCCGCCCGGCTGGAGTCGGCGGGAAAAAAGGTGATGTAAAGGCCCAGCTCGTGGGCCGCCGTGGTGGCGTCGATGGCGGCTTTGATGGCCTTGTCGGCGGTCCACTTCTTGCCGAACTTCAGGAGGTGTTCGCTGCCGGGCACTTCCGCCAGAACGCCGTGGACACCGCATTTTTTTGGCCAGCTCCATATCTTCCACCATGTTCCGGACAAAACAGAAGGTTTTGGGGCCCAGGTTCAGGTCCACAATTTCCCTGATGGCATCGGCATCTTCCTGGCTCACCGCCGGAGTTCCCGCCTCGATCCGGTGTACCCCCGCCTCGGCCAGCTTTTTGGCGATGGCCACCTTATCCTGACGGGTCAGGACGATGCCGGGCTGCTGTTCTCCGTCCCTGAGGGTGGTATCCAGAATCTCTATCTTCTCGGGAAAGTCGAACCCTCCCAATACTTCCTCTTCATAGTTGGAGGGGCTGACCCACCATTTTCCTTCTTCGTGAAAACCCATTTGTCTTCCTCCTTGGCTGATAATATCCGGTTTACTCTCCCGGACTTTCTATTGCTTGTAATCTCTGTTGACAATGTTAGGATAAAGGATATAGCATGTTTCCAGAACTTGTCAAATAAATAATGAGGAGCACGCCTGTGAAACGGAAAATTCATGACCCCAACTGGGGAAAACTCAGGGTGGTCGGCCTTATATCGGGCTCGGGGAACAGCCTCTGGAAGGTCCTGGAACAGCAGAAGGAGCTGGAAGCCACCTGGGAAGGGTCTCCCTTTGAGGTAACCGGATGCTTTTCCAGCGATCCCGCGGCCAAGGGGATGAAAACCGCCGAGAGTTTGGGTGTTCCCGCGGTATCCCTGGATCTACGGCAGTACTACCGGGACCGGGGGAAAAAATTCTCCGACCGGGAAGTCCGGAAGGAGTACGACCGGGAGCTGTTGAAGCTGATAGAACCCTTTAACCCCGACATCGTTCTGCTGGCCGGCTACGTCTGGGCCACCAGTGATGAAATACTCAAAAAATACACGGTGATCAACGTCCACCCCGCAGACCTTTCGGTGATGAAAGACGGAAAAAGGGCCTTTGCGGGAGCCAACGGAGTAGGTGATGCCCTGGCAGCCCGGGAAAAGCAGCTCCACACGTCCAGCCACCTGGCCACCAGCAACGTGGACAATGGGCCGATTTTCTTCATCAGTCCCGGGGTGGAGGTGGATTACTCCCAGGAGAAATCGATGGAACCCCAGGATTTCCTGCGGTCCTGCCTGACCCGGGTGAACGACCAGTCCCGGCTCATCGCCGCCCGGACCATCTTTGAGGTGGCCCTGGGCCATTTTGAAGTAGATCCCCAGGGGGCCCTGTACTACCGGGGCGGCCCGGTTTCCCGGGGGGTGAGGATAGAGAACTGGGAAGAGAACAAACCCCTCCACCAGCGGCACACCGAAGCGCTCCTGCGGCCCCGTTCCCTGGCGGTGGTGGGAGCCTCCGCCAAGGGCGGTATCGGCACCGCCGTGGTCAAGAGCGTCCAGGCCCTGGGTTTCCCGGGTCCTCTGGCGGTGGTGAACCGCAACGGCGATGAGGTCCTGGGGGTGCCGGGCTACCGCGGCATGGAAGAGATTCCCCACGGGGTAGACATGGCGGTCATCACCGTGCCCTCTTCCTCGGTTCTTCCGGTGGTGGAGGAGTGCGGCCGCAAGGGAGTCAAAGCCCTGGTCTGCAGCTCCGCAGGATTTAAAGAGACCGGCGAGGCGGGGGCCCGGGCGGAGGAGCAGCTGAAAGCCCTGGTGGACAAATACAACATGAGAATGATCGGTCCTAACTGCATGGGCATCAGCAACAACCATGCCGAGGCCAACCTGAACACCACCATCCTCCACGACATCCCCGTGAAAGGCAACATCGCCCTGGTCACCCAGAGCGGCGGCCTGGGGGCGGTGCTGCTGGACTACTCAAAACACCTGGGGATAGGTTTTTCCGTGGTGGCCAGCCTGGGGAACCAGGCGGATGTGACCGCCAATGACCTTCTTCCCCTCCTGGCGGAGGATGAGGCCACGAAGGTGATCCTCCTCTATCTGGAGACCATCCCCGATTATCGGCGGTTCCGGCGGCTTGCCGCCCGGATATCTCCGACCAAGCCGATCATCCTCCTCAAGGCGGGCCGGACCGAGGCGGGGGCCAAGGCGGCCAGCAGCCACACCGGCAGCCTGGCGGGGAACGACAAGGTAACCGAAAGCCTCATCGAAAGCGCCGGCATCATCCGGGCCGAAACGGTATACCAGGCTTTCTTTACCGCTTCGGTGCTTTCTAAAATGGATGTGCCCCGGGGCCGGAGGATCGCCGTGGTTACCAACGGCGGCGGCCCGGGGATTATCGCCTCCGACGCCTTCAGCCGGGCGGGTTTCCAAGTTCCCCCCCTTTCCACCGAGGCACAGGAGCGGCTGAAACCGCTCCTCATGGCCGAAGCATCCTGCGCCAACCCCATAGACCTGGTGGCGCCCGCCCCGCCGGAACACTACGCCGCCGCCGTCCGGGAGGTGATGGCCTGCGGGGAATACGATGCGGTGGCCCTCCTCTGCATCCCCCCCGCCACCATCCACACCGCAGATGTGGCCCGGGGGGTGGTGAAGGGCCTGGAAGAGATGGATCCGGCCATACCCCGGCTCCCCCTGCTCTCCTGCTTCTTCGGCCCCAACCTGGGCCAAGGGGCCCGGGAGGTGCTCAACGGGGCGGGGTTACCCTGCCTGGAGTATCCGGAGCAGATCGCCGAGGTCCTCAAAACCGCCGTCCCTCCGCCCGTTCCGGCGGAAATCCTGCCCCGCCGCTCCCCCGCCGCCCGGCTGGCCCGGGTGGAAGCCCTGATGGTGCCGGACGGGGAAGGGTATCTTCCCCAGGAGCAGGCCTGGGCGGTGCTTGAAGAATACGGTTTCTCCCTCGCCGCCCCCCGGCTGGTCAACTCCCCGGAGGACCTAGACGGCTTATCACTTCCCTACCCCGTGGTGGCCAAAATCGACCACCCCGAGGTTATCCACAAGAGTGATGCCGGCGGGGTGATCCTGAACATCGCCGATGCGGAACAGGCCCGCCGGGTGGTGAAGGATCTGCTGGGGAAATTCCCCGGTGCCCGGGGGGTGGTCTTGCAGCCCCAGGTAGCCTCAAGCCGGGAGATGATCCTAGGATCGGTCAGGGATGAGGCTTCGGGAACCGCCGTCATGGCGGGGCTGGGAGGTATTTTCGTGGAGCTCATGGAGGACGTCTCGTTCCTTCACGTCCCCTACAGCCGGGAAACCGCCCGGTCTGCGGTGGACCGGCTCAAATCGGTCCCCCTGCTCAAGGGGTACCGGGGAAAACCGGGGGTTAACGTCGAATCACTCCTGGACCAGATGGAAAGATTGAACCTGCTGCTGCTGGATTTCCCCGGCATCAGGGAAATGGACTTGAATCCCTTAATGTACTCCGAAGAGAGGGGGGAATTCATCATTACCGACTGCCGCATCCGGGTTTAGATCCGAATATTGCCAGGTTTACCGGAGGAGCAGTTTTCACTGCTCCTTTTTTTTGCTATTTTAACCCATCTAATATAAGGAATCTATAATGCAAAGCAGCGGAAAACTACTATTCACCATCCAACAGGTGGCTCGAATTCTGAACGTGGTTCCCGGAACCATCCGGAACTGGGAGAGGGAGAACCTCTTCGTGGCCCGGCGGAGTGAAAACAACTACCGGGTCTTCGATTTTGACGACATCTCCTTTCTCAAGAGGATCAGAGACCTTTCGGTGGACCGCCGGCTTAGCTACGATGTGATCCGGCAGATGCTGCTGTTAGATATCCGGGAACGCAACGCCCGGTCCGAAGAGGACACCGCCCAGCAGGCCGACGGGGCCCGGAAGCTTCTCTCGAAAAGGTGGCGCCAATTCCGGGTGGAAGCGGGAAAAACCCTGGAAGAGGTCGGCACCGCCGTGGGCATCAGCCCCTCCTATCTGAGCAAGATCGAAAACGGCCTGGCTAATATTTCCTATGAGATTCTCGAGAGGTTGGCGGAATACTACGGCCAAAACATCCTTTACTTCTTCGAAGAAGAAAACAACCCCCGCAAAAAGATCGCCCGGGAAGAAGGGACCCCCGTGGATATCGGCCTGCCGGGGGTGAATATTTGGAGCTTGGTGGCGGGGCAGGGAGCCCATATAAAAGCCATGTTCTATTCGGTGGATCCCCAGTGCGGCAACTTCCACGACCACAGCCACTTCGGAGAGGAGTTCCTCTACATCCTGGAGGGGGAAATCGAGTTCATCCTGAATGACACGGAGATCTACCGCCTCCAAAAGGGCGATTCCTTCTTTTTCCACTCCCGGGAGAAGCACAAATGGCTTAACCCGGCGGAAATTAAGGCCCAGGTTCTCTGGGTCTATTCTCCCTTCCGGGAAAACAGCCCCAGCAGTCCTGGCCAGAAAGAACCTTCCTAGATAACGTGCCGCCGCAGTTTCTCTATGGCCTCCACTGCACCAAGGAGATCACCGCCCTGCGCAAGCAGGCGCGGGAGCAGGGTGTCTACCTGCGTGTCCT
>CAYYNJ010000084.1:0-1654 GCA_964472775.1 uncultured Spirochaetaceae bacterium | reverse complement strand
CAGCCCCCCTCCCCCGGGCCAGGAATAAAAGGCATCAAACCCCAGCGCCGGGGTATCGATGCCTTTCTTTCCCGGCGCTCACTCGGTAATAACCGGCCTAGGTAAAATGCTTCCGCAGCTTATCGATGGCTTCTTCTAAGACCTCCATGGAGGTGGCATAGGAGAAGCGGATGAACCCCGCTCCGGCGCTGCCGAAGGAGCTGCCGGGGATGCAGGAAATCTTTACATCCTGAATCATCTTCTCGGTGAAGGCCCAGTCATCCTTGTCATGGGCGGAAATATCCACAAAAACATAGAAGGCGCCCTGGGGCAGGTTGCATTTGAATCCGGGAATGGTATTCAAGGCCTCGACGAAATAATCCCGCCGGCGTTGGTATTCCCGTTTCATCCGTTCCGTTTCATCCTGGGGCCCCGTAAGAGCGGCGGCGTAGGCGTGCTGGGCCAGAATATTGGGGCAGATGTTGGCCAGGGACTGGAATTTGATGATCTGGCCGATGATTTCCGCGGGACCGGCGGCGAACCCGATCCGCCAGCCGCACATGGCATAGTCCTTGGAACCGCTGCCCACGGTGATGACCCGGGACTTATCCGCCGTACAGGCGGCGGTGGGGACGTGGGGCTGATCAAAGATGACCTTGTCGTAGGCCTCATCGGAAAGAATATAGAAACCGTGCTTTTCCGACAGGGCGCAGACCCTTTCCAGCTGGTCCTTGGTCAGAATACCCCCGGTGGGGTTGTTGGGGGAGTTGATAAGGACAACTTTGGTTTTCGCAGTGATGAGTTTCTCGAAGGCGTCAAAATCGATGGCAAAATCGTTCTCCGCCTGCAGGGGATAGAGGACGGGAACTCCGTCGGCATCCTGGATGATGCCGTCGTAAGAGGCGAATCCGGGGTTGGGCCGCAGAACCTCGTCGCCGGGGTCTACCAGGGCCCGCAGGGCCAGGTGGAGGGCTCCGGAGGCGCCATGGGTAATCACCACCTCCCGGTTGGGATCGAAGGTAATGCCGTAATCCTCCCGAAACCGGTCCGCCACGGCCTGACGGGTCTGGGGCAGCCCGTTGGTGGGGGAATAACCGATGAATCCTCCGGCCAAAAATTCCCGGGCGCTTTCTAAGATGTATTCGGGGGTATTAAAATCGGGCTGGCCCACCTCGAGCCGGGTGAGGCCTTCGGTCTGAGAGGCCAGGTCAAAAATTTTCCGGATAGGGGAAGCCTGGATCTCCCCGGCCCGTCTGCTCACATTAATCGCCATATACTATCTCCTTGATCCACGGCATTTACCATGCTTGTCAAATGTATTTACCATGATAGGAAAGTTAGGGGCCGTTGTCAATGAAAAATATCAGGAAAGGGCGGGGGAAAGGGCGGATCCCGCCTCCCCTGCCCCATCGCGGGACAAAAAGAGGAGGGAGACGGTATAACCAAGGAAAAAAGAGAAGAAAGATGGGAAAACGGGCACCCCAGGCCGAAGAACAGGAAGGAGCTACTTCCCCGCCACCAAACCGATCAGATCATCCAGGGCGCGCCGGTTGCCGGTCTGAACTTGGTGAACCTTGCCGAGGACCTCTTTCAAGGCTCTGGTGTGGTCGATCATCTCCCCCACACTCCCGTGGACGGTACGGCTGATTTCTTCCAGCTGCCGCATGGAGGCATG
>CAYYNJ010000083.1:0-10809 GCA_964472775.1 uncultured Spirochaetaceae bacterium | reverse complement strand
GTGAGTTTGGAAGCCTCATGGACCGACAGTGAGGCCGGTTGGACCACCGAAATGGGCTTGAAGTCGGGGTATGGCGATGAAACCCTGGAGCTCAACCTGAGTGCAGAGATCCGCCGGGCCGGCAATCAGGGTTGGTACGGATCAGGGACCGTCTCCCTGCAGGGAAAATTCTTTCGAGGGAAAGACCCCTAGGGCGGGAAGCTCCGGTTAAAACAGATTTTTGATGGGGGAGGCCCTTATTTAAAAAGTGTTTAGATTTACCGAAAAATTGTTGCCCCTCTTGGAGGTCCGGGTTAAGATGCCCTTATGAAAAGTGTACTTGTGATCAACTGCGGCAGTTCATCCCTGAAGTATGAGGTATTCCGGATGCCCCAGCGCGAGAGCCGGGGAAAGGGGCTGGTCGAAAGGATCGGCGAACCCGAAGGCGTGCTGACCCAGAAAAGCGAAAAGGGTGAATTAAGTTACGCAGAGCCCATTCCAGACCATCGGAAGGCCATGGAGCTGGTCAGGAAGGCTCTGATACATGAATCCAAGGGTATCCTTGACCGTCTTTCCGATGTGGGGGTGGTGGGACACCGGGTTGTTCACGGCGGAGAGGACTACTCAGCCTCGGTGGTGATCGACCAAAAGGTTCTGGCGGCCATCGAAAAAAACAGCGAGCTGGCGCCCCTGCATAATCCCGCCAATCTTACGGGGATCCGGGAGGCCCAGCGGCTTTTTCCCGACTGTCCCCAGGTGGCGGTTTTTGATACCGCTTTTCATCAAACCCTGCCCCCCGCCGCCTATCTCTACGGGATAGACCGGAAATTTTATGATGATTACAAGATCCGGCGCTACGGATTTCACGGAACCAGCCACCGCTACGTTGCCGCGGAGGCGCTGCGGCTCATGAAAAGGAGCGCCGAGAATACCAATATCATTTCTTGCCACCTGGGTAACGGTGCCTCCATCACCGCCATCGCCAACGGACGGTCCGTGGATACCTCCATGGGATTCACCCCCCTGGAGGGGCTTATGATGGGAACTAGGTCAGGAGACCTGGACCCCGCCATTCTTCTCTATCTGATGGAACGAGGCTACAGCAGCAAAGACTTAAACCAGATGCTGAACAAGAAGGGGGGGCTCCTGGGGCTGTCGGGGATATCGAACGATATGCGGGACGTGGAAGCCGCCGCCGCCGAAGGCGATATCCACGCCCAGGAGGCTTTGGATGTCTACGCCCACCGGATCCGTAAGTATATCGGGGCCTATGCGGCCAACATGTTCCGTTTAGATATCCTGGTTTTTACCGGGGGGATCGGACAGCACGGGTCGAAGATGAGGGAGAGGATCTGTCACCGTCTGGAGAATCTGGGTATTGTCATGAATTACGACAAGAACCGGGAATCCGGATCAGCCATGGGCGTGGTGTCCCATGACTATTCCCACACCGCCATCGTGGTGATACCCACCAACGAAGAGCTACAAATTGCCCTGGATGCCTACGAACTGGTAAGCTGAGCGGGCCGCAAGGGGATTGGATGATTATTTCGGCCCCCTCCTTTCACGGTTAAAGATTGAGAAAGAGCCGGGCGGTCTCGAAATAAATAGTGAGGCCGCAGACATCGATGACCGTGGACATCAGGGGCGTGGACATCACCGTGGGATCGAAGCCGAGACGGCTTATGACGATGGGAGCCAACGCACCGATCACCGTGGAAAAGAGCACCACAAAACTCAAAGAGGCTCCGATGACCAGGGCGGGATAGATCCCCACCCCCGGCGGGAGCAGAATGGTCCGGGCAATGATCACCGCCCCGGTGATGGCACCCATCAGAAGCCCCACGGCAATCTCTTTCAGCATCACCTTCATCACATCCCTGGTATGAATCTCTTCCGTGGCGAGTCCCCGGATCATCAAGGTGGCGGACTGGCTTCCCGAATTACCCCCGGTCTGGGTGATGACGGGGATGAAGAGGATCAGAAACGCTGCGCCCAGAATGCTCTGCTCGTAGTGGTCCAGCACCGAGGTGGTGATGGTTCCCAGCAGCAGAAGGATGATCAGCCAGGGCACCCGTTTCTTTACCTGTCCCCACACCGATGTGTCCAGATATCTTTCCGCCTTTCCCTGCATGGCCACCATCTTGTAGGTGTCCTCGGTGTGCTCTTCCCTGATGACGTCGATGATGTCGTCGAAGGTGATAAGACCGAGCAGCCTGTTGTGGCTGTCCAGTACGGGGAGGGATACCAGGTCGTAGGTTTCCAGGATCCGGGCCGCCTCTTCCTGGTCCGTGTCTTCCCGCACCGAAATGTAGTGGGTATCCATGATCTGCCGGACCGTTTGGGAATCGTCGGCGGAAAGGAGGGTTTTTAAGTCCACCACCCCCTGGAGCCTCTGGAGCTCGTCCACCACGTAGAGGCTGTAGACTATCTCCACGGCCTTGGCATTTCGCCGGACAAAATTCAGGGCCTGGCTGACCGTGACGGCGGCCCGAACCGCCAGATACCGGGGGGTCATCAGACCCGCCGCATCGTCTTCATCGAACCGCAGGAGAAAGAGGGATTCCTTCCGGGATTCCTCGCTCATGTTGTTCCAGACCGACTTACGAACCTCCGGCGAAACCGCCTGGAGAAAGTCGGTCAGGTCATCCGGTTCCAGCTCAGCCAAGAGCTGCCGGGCATTCTGAGCCGAGAGGGAGGTGATCAAGGTTTCCTGCTGACTGTAGGAAAGTTCGGTGATTAAGTCCGCCTTGGTTTCCAGGTCCAGCCCCATAAATATCTGAAGCTCTTCCTGGGGAGTGAGGGAGTCCCATCCGTTTAAGAGTTCCGTCAAGGGTATTTCGGCAAGCCAATGCTTCAAGGCTTCACCGGTTGTTCCGTGGATGTTAAGCTGTTCCCTGAGATCCATAATCTCCTCCCTCCGGCCAGTCTCCCGTATAGAGTACTTCTCTTTCGAGTTTGAACCCGGTCAGTTGAAAAACCCGCTGCTCCACCATTTCCAGGAGTTCACGCATTTCCCGGGCGGTGGCCCCCTGAAAATTCTGCACAATATTACCGTGATCCGGGGATATCCGGGCACCGCCGTGGACCAGTCCCTTGAGGCCCGCTTCATCGATGATCTGGCCGCTGGGCTTCCCAAAGGCCCGGTTGTTTTTAAAGGCGGAGCCGGCGGAGGGGGCGGAGAAGTGACCCTTATTTCTTCTATCCGCATCAAACCCCCGCATTTCTTCCTTCATCACGTGGCGGTCCCCCGGGGTAAGGCGGAATACACCCTCCAGTATGATATCTCTTCCCGTCTGAAAGGGGGATTTCTTGTAGTCAAAATCTTCGGGGCCGAAATTCTCTGTCCGAACGTCTCCCCGGGGAGAAAGAAGCCGGGCGCTTTTGAGGGTGTCGGAGATGGAGCAGCCGTAACAGCGGGCGTTCATCCACATGGCTCCCCCCACGGTGCCGGGCATGGCGTAAAATCCGTGGATACCCCCCAGTCCCTCGCTTCCGGTGAGCCAGGCCGCCAGGCTCATCTCCATACCGGCACCGATGAAAACGGTTTCACCCTCCCGGCGCAACGTATTAAGTCCATCGGTGGCTATCACCGCCCCCCTGATTCCCTCATCGGCCACCAGGATATTGGCACCGCCCCCTAAGACAAACCGGGGAATGCCCTCTTCCTGGAGGGCTTTTAGACTCCGGATGAGCTCCTCTTCGGTGGCGGGGCGAATGTAGAGATCCGCCGGGCCGCCGACCTTGAAGGTGGTGTGGAGGGCCATGGGTTCATCTTGTTTCACCAAGCCGGTAATGTTGATTCTTTTAGCAAATTCCCGTAAGTTTAACACCCGGACAGTGTACTCGAAATCAAAAAGGAGGAGAAGGGTGAATCTGTTTTTCTACAATACCATGGGCCGAACCATCCAGGAATTTAAACCCCTGAAACAGGGGAAGGTGGGGTTTTATGCCTGCGGTCCCACGGTGTACAACTACGCCCACATCGGGAATCTCCGTACCTATGTTTTTGAAGACCTTCTCCGGCGTGTCATGGAGTACAGCGGCCTCGAAGTAAAACATGTGATGAATATCACCGATGTGGGGCATCTCACCGACGATGCCGATGACGGGGAAGACAAAATGGTCAAGAGCGCCCGGGAGACGGGCCGGACCGTATGGGATATCGCCCGTCATTATACCGAGGCTTTCTTTACCGACACCGATAAACTCAATATACAGCGTCCCACCATAAGCTGCGCCGCCACCGACCATATCGGCGATATGATCGACTTGGTCAAAAGGCTTGAGGAAAAGGGATTCACCTACGCCGCCGGCGGAAACCTCTACTTTGATATCTCCCAGTTTCCCGAATACGGTAAAATGGCCCTGCTTGACCGGCAGGAACTCCAGGCGGGCGCCCGGATTGATGTGGATGCCAACAAACGCAATCCCGGGGACTTTGTCTTATGGTTTACCAATTCTAAGTTCGAAAACCAGGCCATGCGGTGGGATTCCCCCTGGGGCCGGGGATACCCGGGCTGGCATCTGGAATGCAGCGCCATGAGTATGAAATACCTGGGCGAGACCTTTGATATTCACTGCGGAGGGGTTGATCACATACCCATCCACCACACCAATGAAATCGCCCAGTCCGAGGGGGCCACGGGGAAGACCTGGGTCAACTACTGGCTCCACGGGGAATTTCTCCTCCTCAAAAATCAGAAGATGTCAAAATCTTCCGGTTCTTTTCTAACGTTGAGCGTTCTTGAAGAGAGAGGGTATGATCCTCTTGATTACCGGTACTTCTGTTTAGGCGGACACTACCGCAGCCAGCTGGTTTTTACCGAAGAATCCCTGGGGGCCGCCAAAACGGCCCGGCGGAATCTGAACGAACGGATCCTGAAGCTGAAGGAAGAGGGAGCGCCCGCCGGCAGGTCCGATTGGGGTGAAGCCGCCGCCGGTTATATGTCCCGTTTCGAAGAGCACATTTCCCAAGACTTGGGTATTCCCCGGGCCCTCTCGGAACTATGGGGTTTGCTGAAGAGTCCGGATGTGCCCGCTCCGGAAAAACTGGGTGCCGCCTACGAAATGGATCGAATTTTCGGTCTGAAACTGCAGGATCTTGAGAGAGAGGAACAAGAGAAGGACCCTGAGATCGATGCTTTGGTGGAGGAACGGCAGCAGGCCCGGAAAGACCGCAATTTTGCCCGGGCCGATGAGATCAGGGATCTTCTTGCCCGCCGGGGTATCAGTATTAAGGATACCCCGGAAGGGGCCGTCTGGTCCCGCAGCGGTTAGGCCGTCATGGGGATTCCAGGTAATCCGGATCAAGAATTTACAGGACGGGGTGATTCCTACCAGCATCGGTTTTTGAATTTCACCCAGACTGTAACCTTTTTCCAAGAAGGTTGTTTAGGATATAAGAATGGATAGCAGGACAGGGGAAGATTTTCAGCAGCTGTATCAGGATGTTTTCCCCATCCTGATGCGGATAGCCTACAACATCACCGGGAATACCGACGCAAGTGAAGAGCTCTGTCAGGAGGCGTTTATTAAGTACCTAGACCGGGGGGCCAGTTTGCCTTCCCCTGACCAGGCCAAATTCTGGCTTATCCGGGTGGTGAAAAACCTCTGTTTCAATCATGAGAAGAGAAAAACGCGGGAGCGCCGTGCTTATTCAAAGGTGCTCAACGAGCCGGCCCGTTTAGCTGACACGGGGGAGACGGAATTTATTAAAAAAGAGACCAATGTCCGGGTCCGGGACGCTCTATCCAAACTTCCCAAGAAATTCCGCGATCCCCTGGTACTAAGGGAATACGGCAATCTTAGTTACCGCGAAATAGGAAATATCCTTCACATTTCCGAAGGGAATGTGAAGGTTCGGGTTTTCCGTGCCCGGGTGCAGTTGGAAAACCTGCTGGACAAGGAGGCTCTTTATGTGTCCGGATAGGCAGATTCTTTCGGCTCTGCATGATCAAGAAATCCCCTCTCCCTGGCGGGATAAGATTTTAGATCATGTGGGGGGGTGTGAAAAATGCCGGAACCAGCTGGATTCCTTCGGTGAGGTTTCCCGCCGGCTCCGCCACGACCCTCCGGGACTCAAAGAGAGTCAGGAGCGGGTGTGGAGGAAACTTGCCGCTCGGAAAGAAAATGCCGCACCGCTGCCTCTTTGGAAACGCCGGGTTTCCGTTCCCGCCCCTCTGATGGCGGCGGCGGTGGTGGCCGTGATTTTAGGGTTGACGGTGTTTAACCTCATTCCCGATAAAAAAGCTCCTTCGGGCAACACTCCTGAGGTCTGGACCGTACAGTTTGAAGATCATAACTTAGAAGATTTGGCGGAACTTTTGAAGAACCGCGACTCTCAGGTTCAGGTGTTCATCGAGCTTCCCACGTCGTCTCCCATGGGTCTGCAGGGAGAGCCTCAGCTCCTGCGGGCCGCCGATTACAGGAGGGATTAGAGTGTCCAACCGGGGTTTCTTCTTTCTTCTTCTGTTACCTCTTGCCTTCAACCTCTCCGCCGAAGACGGCCTGGAGGGGGCCCTCGGTTATCTTTCGGGCAACGAACTGATGGTGTCTCTGGCCACCCGGATTGTGGAGAGCGAAGACCAAACGGTGTGGCACATGGAGAATACCAAACTGACCCTCTCGGGACAGTCGGTGAATCTCAAAATGAGCGGAGAAAATCTGGTCATTTTTGCCCAGATTACCCCCTACATCCAGACCGATCAAACCCTGCTTCTGATCGCCAAGGGAGAGGTTTTTGTTTCTTCCGCCGAGGAAGGCACCAAGTACTACAGTACCTTGAAGAGCCTTCCTGTCTCTCTGGGCGAGAAAGTTCTCTTTTTTCCTTTAGGCATGGCGGTGGACGCGAACCAGAATCTGTACTACATTGAGCTGGAGATACAGGTGCTGCCCCGTCAATCCTCTGATTCCGCCAGCGATGAAGGGGAGGGGATCCGGGAAGAATAATCCCGGAAACAAACTCCTTCCGGCACCAAAGGATGGGCCTGAACCTTCATGAGATTTATCCGGATTGTTACCGCACCTTTTGTCAATTTCGTTAAAAGCCGCGCTTTTTTTCCCTTGATCCTTCTGGTTTTAGTTGTCTCGCTTCTGGTTTTAACTTCCCGTTTTATTGAAAAGCCTCCCCGGATCGATTCCATCGAACCGGCGGTGGCTCCTGTGGGAGCGGTGGTAACTCTCAGGGGGGAGTATTTTGGAGAGGCACGGAACGGGGGGATGGTCACCTTGGCGGGGAGCCGGATTGTCAGTTCCGGCTATAAAACCTGGCAAGATGAGGTGGTGCAGTTCATCGTCCCCGCCAACGCCGGCTCCGGCATGGTGGTTATCTCCACCGAGAAGGGAAAAAGCAACGGTGTGCTTTTTGCCAACAAGGCTCAGGTTCCTGTGGTTCTCTCCGGCCCCGCCCGGCCGGGGATGCCCTATATCGAAACCATTGAACCTTCTCAGGGAGCGGTGGGCTCCCTGGTGGTTGTCCGGGGTTTAAATTTCGGATTCGACCGGGGAAACAGTAAGGTCCTCTTTTTTCAGCAGGACCTCTCTGAACAATCCCGTTTTGAAGGGTCTCAGCCGGAACGGCGGGCCGCTTCCCTGATTGACTACGATTATGAGAGCTGGAACGACCAGGAAATACGGGTTTACGTCCCCGACGGGGCCGCCTCGGGGGGCTTGAGCATTGTTTCCGACCGGGGCTCCAGCAATTCGGTATTCTTTGAGGTAAAAGAAGGGCCGGGGGTTAAGCAGTTTACCTCCCGCCGGGGCTACCAGATTACCTATGATGTGGACATTTTTTCTCCTCAAGGGTCCCCCGAGGGGATCTTGGATCTTTGGGTTCCCGGACTATTCAACGGTTTGGAGCAGAGGGACGTGGAGTGGACTCCGGATCCTGCGCCGCTTTGGGATGACTATTATGGGGCCATCAGGTATCACCTGGAGGGAATAACCGTATCGGAGAACCGCCGGATTACCCAGAATTACTGGTTCGAACGGTACGCCCTGGAGACGGAGGTTACCCCGTCCTTGGTAAAGAGCCGCTACAACACCGAGAGAGAGCTGTACAAGGTGTACACCGGCTCCGACACCATGGTTAAGGTCACCGAAGAACTGACATCTCTGGCGGCTCAATTGACAAGACGTCAGGCCAATCCCTATCTGAAGGCCCGCCTCATCTATGAACATCTTCTTGATAATCTCTCGTTTTCCAACAGCGTTATCGGGATTTCCCCGGAAAACGCCTTGGCCGAAGGCGAGTCGGATTCCCTGGGTTATGCCCTTCTTTTTACCGCCCTGGCCCGGGGAGCGGGGATTCCCACCAGACCGGTGGCGGGTTTTATTGTCTATAACGATAAACTGACCCTGCGGCATTACTGGGCCGAGTTCTATCTGGAAGACTTCGGATGGATTCCCGTGGATCCCGTCCTCGGTGACGGTGCCCAGTTTGGAAACTTTCCCAATTTAGACGAGGTTAATCCCTCGGAATACTATTTCGGCAGCCTGGATAACCAGCATATTACCTTCTCCCGGGGGGTAACCCCCATTCGCCCCATGCTTCCCCAGGGGGAAACCCGGCTCCAGCCCTTCATTTACGGCCTTCAAAGCTTTCACGAAGAGGCCAGCGGGTTGGAATCATATGAAACCCGTTGGAACAATATCCGAATAATCGAATGGTGGTAGGTTTTTTCCTTCGGATTTATCCTTTTTTTCCCGAAGATAAGGGAGAGAGGGAAAATTTTGACCGCCTGACCCGGTCAAACCATGAGTTGACAAATCCCGGATTCGCTCTCTATACTTGATGTGAGGTCCTATGAATAACCCTTTACAGCTGTCGTTGGTTAATTTTAAACAGAACGCCTATATTATCGTTGAGGGCAAGCAAAACGCCGACTATTTCTATATCATCCGGGAAGGTAAAGTCCGGATTAGTAAGGAAGTAGAGGTGGTGGAAGAGGAGGGCGGAAACGTCCTGACTCCGGGAGATTTTTTCGGAGTTGTTGCCACCATGTCCAGCCACAGCCATATTGAAACGGCCCAGGCTATCACCGATGTGTCCCTCATCGCCGTTCATAGGGAGCAGTACGGACTTCTGATCGAGCGTAATGCGCCGGTGGCCATGAAAATTATCCAGCAGTTCAGCCGGAAGATGCGGTATCTTGACGAAGCCCTCACGCGGATCGCCCTGAAAAGTGATGCGGGTAGTGAAAACGTCTCCCACCTTTTCCACGTGGCCGAATATTATGCCAAACAGAGCAAGTATAATCAGGCCTACTACGCCTATTACCAGTATATTCTCAACTGTCCCGACGGGGCCGATATAAACACCGCCCGGGAACGGATGGGCAAAATAAAGCCCTACGCTAAAGTGGTTTATCTGGAACCGAATGACGAAACCTTCACCCGCACTTATCCCCGGGATACCATGGTTTTTTCTGAAAGCCAGCCCGGAAAAGAACTGTACATCATCCAGAAGGGCAGCATCAAGATAACGAAAATTGTTAATAATAACGAGGTTTTGTTGGCGGTTCTTAAGGCGGGGGATATTTTCGGTGAAATGTCTCTTCTGGAGGATAAACCCCGGTCCGCCTCCGCCATCGCCCACGAAGATGCGGTACTCATGGCGGTGAATAAGGCCAATTTTAAACGGATGGTCAGCACCCAGCCCCAGATTATAACCAGGTTAACCCAGCTCCTTTCGGAGAGAATATGGGCCATCTATAAACAACTAGCCAATACCCAGCTTTCCGACCCGGTGGGCCGGCTCTACGATGCTCTTCTGATTCAGCTTGAAAAGCTCAGGGTGGCCATCACCGCCGATTCCTATACCTTCGATTTCGGTCCTAATGAACTGGTGAACATGGTAGGTATGTCTAAGGATGAGGGGGCCATGGTGATCCGCAAGCTCTTCGAAAACACAAAACTGCGGATCATCGAAAACAGGATTCACGTCACCGACAAGGAAGAGATCGACAAACAGGTGAAATATTTCAGAAAGATGGAGAAGATTGACCGGGCCCGCAAGGCAGGATCCATCAAAAACGTCTAAGTCTTTTCCCCTTCTACCTCCAGGCGGATATAGCAGAAAAGAACATATCTCCATGAACCGTGATGGTTTCGTCGGTGCCGGTGCGACGGATGAGTATCAGCATGGACGAGCCCGATTCCCCTCGGAGGAGCGCCGCCGTACGGGACTCCGGTTTTGTTAAAGCCAGGACCTGAGGAGGAATATACCTCACCCCCCCGTGGATGAAAATGACGTCGAAGGGTTCCAGGACGGTCAGGGTTTCGGGGGCCCATGTGCCCATCAAGGTCAGGTTTCTCCGGGGCCCCAGGCCGGTTCCGGACTCCAGAAGATTCCTCATCCGCTGCCTTTCCGCCCCGTCCTCCTCCATGAGCACCACTTCTTTCCCCAATTGGGCGAACAGTTCCGCCCCATACCCGGCACTGTTGCCCAGAACCAAAATCCGGTCTTCCGGAGAGAGGTTCAGCAACAAGGCAATCTCGGCTAGGTCTTTAGGCGCCGGCAGAAGCTTGCCCCCTCCCAGGGGGAGGCTCCTATTTTGGTAGGCAAAGGGAAGGTGTGAATCCGCGGCGAAAAGGTGCCGGGGAATGAGGGCCACCGCGTCACTGATCCTCCCCGGTAAATCGGAAACCGCTGCAGACACCTCCGAAGCCAGGGCCTCTCTCTCTTTTTGATACGGCTCCGCCAGGCCGGGGGCAAGAGAGGATGGTGAATCCTGGGCTCCCAGGGAGAAACCGAAACAAAGAAGTAAAAACAGAGCAGCGAGGAGATCTCCTTGCGCTTGATCTCCTGTTCGATGGGCGCGGCAATGG
>CAYYNJ010000082.1:7167-10883 GCA_964472775.1 uncultured Spirochaetaceae bacterium | reverse complement strand
GGGATCTATTTTAGCTTTGTGGCCATGGGCCGGCGCTCCCGGATGGATGCGGCAAAACGGGATTAATGGTATTCTCTAAGGGCGGGAGGGGAGTAGAAAAAGTATGGCACCGGAAAAAGAATTATCCATCGAAGAACTGTACGGCAAATTCCCCGCCGCCCTGGAGTACCTGAAAGAGATCTTCCTGATTAACCGCGACTACGGCAGGGTCCAGAACTCGGTAATCGCCAAGCGGCTGGGGGTCTCCAAACCGGCGGTTACCCAGGCAATGAACCGGCTGAGAAAGTACAACCTGATTGAGCAGGACCTCTACGGGTCCATCAATCTCAAGCCCCGGGGACGCATGGCGGCGGTGAGGATTCTAAAAAGACACTACCTGGTGGAGCATTTGCTGATCGGAAGGCTCGATTACCCCTGGGTCAAATCCGACGAAGAGGCCTCCCGGATTCAGGCGTCCCTCTCAGACGAGTTTACCGAGTATCTGTATGAATTATTCAACCACCCAGAAACCTGCCCCCACGGCAATCCCTTTCCCGACACCCCCCGGGAGAGGGAGATCCTGGGGGCTCCCCGGCTCATCGCCGCCCAGGCGGGAGAACGGGGCCGTCTGGTCCGGATCACCGAAGAGGGTGAGGCGGCGGAGGGACTCTTGCAGTTCTGCTACGAAAACCGCCTCCAGCCCGGACAGTATCTGGTTGTTCGGGAGGGAGGAGAGGACAAGGCGGTGCTGGCCCAAACCGAGGGGTCCGGAGAGATTGCCATCCCGGAAAAATACGCCCGCTACATCTGCTACTACCCCGAGGGGCCAGATATCTCACCTTCTTTTATTGACAGGGGCAATCCTGCCCCCTATAATTCGCCGGAGGGTAGAGAAGCATGAAAAATCAATGTTTCTCCGGAATCCGGTTTCTCATGACCGTGTCCGGTGCGGCACTTTTCTTGTGGTTGGCGGCGGCTTTCTCCGTAAGAGCAGAAGAAAACAGTATCTCCTTCACCATTGCCCCGCCCCCGGTGGGGTATCCCCGGCTTATTCCGAAAACCGGTTACGCCCAAGCCGGCGGGGATGTTCTCTTTCTGTCTCTGGATGTGATGGAAGAAAAAGTCTATCTATTCGGGGGACTCCAGGCCAACATCAGCGCCGGCCCCTTGATCATCTCTCCCTTCGGCATCGCCAGCTACGCCTTGGGAGCCTTCCGGACCACCCAGACCTCCACCATGTCTTACGAATACCCCTCGGTTTCTGGAACGACCTCGGAGCCCGCAGGAACGGTGATCGGCATCGATGTGCTCTACGTCCCCCGGACTATCCCTAAGTTCCCAACTCCGCCGTACCGACAACTATACCCTCATCTCGGTGGCTCTGAAGTGGATGCTGAAAAATAAGGAGAAAAAGACAGATGAATGATAAACTTGCGGTGGTCTGGACCAGTGCCGACAAGGAAGCGGCGGTTAACATGGTTTTCATGTACACCCTGAATGCCAAAAGCAAGGGGTGGTTCACCGACGTGACCTTAATTGTGTGGGGGCCGTCGGTAAAGCTGCTCTGTGAAGATCAGGAACTTCAGGCCCTTTTGAAGGACATGAAGAACCAGGGGGTCAAGCTGGAAGCCTGCCTGAGGTGCGCCGAAAACTACCGGTCCGTCCAAGACCTGGAAGCCCTGGGAATAGAGGTAAAACTCATGGGGCAGGTACTCAGCGGCTACCTGAAAGAGGACCAGAGAGTCCTGACCTTCTAAATAGGAGTTAGAGAACCGCTAAAGCCGCTTCGTAGTCCGGTTCCTGAGCAATCTCGGGAACCTGTTCGGTGTAGATGACCCGATTATCCTCATCCAGAATCACCACCGCCCGGGAGCAGAGCCCGGTCATGGGGCCTTCTGCAATCCGCAGACCGTAGTCGTCGGGAAAGCTGCTGCGGAAAGTGGACAAGGCTGTGACACTCTTAAGCCCTTCCACGGAGCAGAAACGCCCTTGGGCGAAGGGAAGATCCGCGGATATCACCAAAACATCCACATTCTCCTTTGATCCGGCGGCTTCGTTAAACCGGCGGGCCGAGGCGGCGCAGACCGAAGTGTCGAGGCTGGGAACGATGTTCAATAGTTTCTTTCTGCCTTTATAATCGGCCAGAGTTTTTTCACTCAAATCTCCGGCGGTGAGGGTAAAATCGGGTGCTGCGGAACCCACCGGGGGAAGGTCTCCCACCGTACCGGAAGCCACAGTGCCGTGCAGGGTTACTTTTGCCATATTCATCTCCTTCGTATATATAATCATTTTAATAATAATAAAGTACCAAGATCCCCGGAGAAATCCAAGGAAAATACTCAGATCCATCCTTGCTTTATTATAGAAAAGCATCTTTCCCCTGAACCGCGGATGACTCACTCATCATACTGGGCCAGCTTCCTTACTACCTTGGATTGGCTGATGCCCAGGGCGGAAGCCATGTTCCTGGTGGATCCGAAGGTCTCCCGGGCCTTTAGGATGAGGCGCCGCTCCACCGCCCCCACCGCCTCTTCCCAGGTGGGGAGTCCCCCGGAACCGGTCAACCCCGGCCAGTCTCCCCCCGCCCCGCCGTCCCGGCCTTGACGGATAGGTTCGGGCAGGTCCTCGGGCAGCACCAACCCTCTTTGGTCCAGCACCACCGCCCGCTCCAGGGTGTTTTCCAGCTCCCGGACGTTTCCGGGCCAGGGATACGCTTCCAACAGATCCACCGCCGAGGTACTCAAGGCCACGGTCTTGCCGAAACGGCGGTTGAACCGTTCTAAAAAGTGATACGCCAGGGGAAGGACCGCTTCCCGCCGCTGCCGCAAAGGGGGAACCACCATGGGCACCACGTTGAGCCGGTAGTAGAGATCCGCCCGGAAGGTCCCCCGGTCCACCATGTCTTTCAGATTCCGGTTAGTGGCGGCGATGATGCGCACATCCACCTTGATGGGCTTCCGCCCCCCCAGCCTTTGGATCTCCCGTTCTTGGATGGCCCGGAGCAGTTTCACCTGGATGTTGAGGGAAATATCGCCGATCTCATCAAGGAAGAGGGTTCCCCCCTGGGCCACCTCGAAGAGGCCCGGCTGCCCCCCCTTCCGGGCGCCGGTAAAGGCTCCCTCGTTGTAGCCGAAGAGCTCGCTCTCCAGCAGGTTCTCGGGGATGGCGCTGCAGTTGGCGCAGATCAGGGGGCCGTTTTTCTTCCGCCCCGCCCGGTGAATCACCCGGGCGATAACCTCTTTGCCCACCCCGGACTCACCGGTGATCAGCACCGTGGAATCCACCTTGCCCACCTGGAAGGCCAGATTCATAATCTTCTCCATGGCGGGATCCGAGATTACCAGATCCTTCAGCTCCAGCTGCCGCAGCCGCAGATGCACCAGTTCTTCCCGGTAACGCTCGCTCTCCTGCTCCTTGTGCTCCAACTGCGCCTTAAGGCGGTTCAGCTCCTCCACATCCCGAAGGGTCGTGACGATCCGGAAGATCTCCCCCCGGTCCCCGAAGATGGGAGTAGCCGAGAGCAGCACCTCCTTACCGTTTTTCAGGATCTCCACCATGCTGGCGGGCTTCCTATCCTTCAGCACCGAGAGGCTCACCGCCCGGTCGTATACTCCGTCGGCCACCAAATCCGCCACGGAACGGCCCATCACCTCCCGGTCGGTGATGCCGGTGATCCTCTGGAAGGCCGAATTGACCTTCAGGGTAACACCCTCACCGTCGGTGATGTAAATGCCGTC